>CAZLYH010000032.1:11046-15265 GCA_964563775.1 uncultured Syntrophomonadaceae bacterium
AACCCCCCCCGTGTCTAGCGGCCCTTTTGTTCATCCCCCACTGCTAAAACCGTACATCGGACAGGTAGCGGTGGGCCAGTTCCAGGTCGCTGGGTTTGTCCACGTCCACGCCAACCTCGGCATAGGGGGAAATGATGGCCCGGCCGCGAATTCCCATCATTTCTTGAAAGCGTTTTTCCACCATGGCGATGCTCAGCCGGCCAAACAGGTATTTAAATACCAGGCCCAGACCGAAGAGCTTTCCCATGGCTATAGGGTTTTTGCGCCGTTGTACCAGTTGGCAGGCCAGGTCCAAAACCCGATCAATGGCCTGACTGCGAAGAATAAAGAGATTGCCTCCGGTAAAAACCCCATCTTGCAATTTGACATAAGTTCTCTTGACCCCGGGGAACTTCTCTTCATTTACCTCCCGGCGGGTAATGGAATAATAGAATTCGGCTTCGGTTTCCTGACTGCGCCCTATGAAGTCATCAATAGCCTCAGCCGTAATAAAGGGGATATCAGCGGGTAGAATCAGCAGGTTTTCACCAATGCCCTGCTCTTTAAGAAAGTCTGCCGCCTGTGTGAAACTGGCTACAGCATTCTCGCCGCCGGGAACAAAGTAAAGCCTGTCATCCCGGGGCAGGAGGCTGCGCAAGGAATCAACCGGTCCGCTGACCACAATCCGGTCCACCAGCGCTGATTGCCGCAGGGCATGATAAATATAATAAATCATGGGGTATTTGCCGATGATTATCAGGGCTTCGTTGTCATAGGGTGCAATCTTCCTGAGTTCTCCACTGCTTTCGCCCCCGGCCAGTACGACCGCGTCGTATTGCATGTTATTTACCTCCGTTTAGTCTGGCAGGGAGAGCCCATCCTTTTTGATGGCCTCAATCATGCTGGTTTCTGCATTCTCGATATGCTCCTGGGCCACCTGCCTGGCCAGTTGGGCATCCCGGGACTGAATGGCTTCAATGATATTGCGGTGTTCCTCCAGGGAGCGTTTGCTGCGGCCGGGATAAGCCAGGGACATGGTGCGGAACCGCTGGATCTGTTCGCGCAGATTATTGATGATGGAAGTCAGACGCTCATTACGGCTGGCCCGGTAAATAATATCATGGAAGCCGGTATCCACTTCCACCAGCCGTTCCATATCATTACGGGCAATGGCATCAGCCTTTTCCACCAGGTAGCGTTCCATTTCCTCCAACTCTTCATCGGTAATTCGCTCGGCAGCCAGCCCGGCAGCCAGCCCCTCCAGGGCCGCACGGATTTCAAAAACGTCGGCAATGTCCTTAAAAGATAAGTCAGCAACATAAGCTCCCTTGCGCGGAACCATAACGATAAAGCCCTCCAGTTCCAGTTTGCGCAAGGCCTCACGAATAGGTGTACGAGAAACCCCCAACTCATCGGCCAGTTGAATTTCCATCAGTCTTTCCCTGGGTTTCAAGGTGCCGTTGATAATGGCTTCCCGGATGGCCTCCAGGACAAGTTCCCGCAGGGGTTTATAGGAGTCCAGGTTAACCGGCGTAAGCCGCTTGCCGTCCATGTTATCACCTCTACTCATAGGATGAGACCAGATAGGCCTCCCGGTAGGTTTTCCTTAATCTTGCCAGGGCCTGCTGTGCATTGACCGGATCAGGGAAAAGGCCAAATACGCTGGGTCCACTCCCGGACATCATGGCCTGAACGGCCCCCCATTTTAATAGCTGCTCTTTTAAAGCTGCGATTTCCGGATAGCGGGGCAAGTTTACCTGTTCCAGCGAATTATTCATCGCCACCGCCATCTCTACCAGGTCGTTTTGCTCCCAGGCATGGATAAAAGCTTCACTATTCTGCCGATCAGGGGAACTGTACTGGTCAAAAAGGCGATAAGTCTCCGCCGTGGATACCTGATAATCCGGTTTTACGACCAGTAGCCAGGGCAGCCGGCGTTGTGGGAGCGGGCTCAGGATTTCCCCGCGCCCCCGGGCCAGTGCCGTCACCGGCCGGACTCCGAGGCGGCCACTTCTTTTCTCCTCCAGAACCATTGTTCCCAAACAAAAGGGGACATCTGAACCAAGCCGGGCAGCCAGTTCCAGCAACTCTTTATCCGGGACCCGGCCAGTGTACCAATGGCGCAGCCCCAGAAGCACTGCAGCGGCATCGGTACTCCCCCCGGCCAGTCCAGCGCCTACGGGTATATTTTTCTCTATAAATATTTTTACTCCTGCTCCAACGGGGTATTTTTCCAAAAAAAGGTGGGCGGCCTTTCCCGCCAGATTCTCTTCCCCCCCCGGTAAAAGGGGGTTATTGGTATCCAGCTCAATACCGCACTCCCCTGGCTGCAGGGTGATAACGTCCACCAGATCGATTAAGTGCATTACACTCTCCAGTTCATGGTATCCGTCGGCCCTTTTTTCCCGTACCTGCAGGGTAAGATTAAGCTTGGCCGGAGCCTCGATAAGCAATGTTTCCATCTCTTTCTCCTTATTGGACCATTATAGCGAGAAAGGAAAGGAAATGCGAGTTTGCCGTCGGCACGGCATGAAATAGGAGAAAAGGCACCAAAACAAGGGGAGCGACCTGGAGCCGCTCCCCAAAAGTAGGGGGGGGGATATAATGGGAATAAGGACGTTATTCTTCAGGTTACTTTTTAGAAACATGCATACCAGCACCGCGGGGCAACAGCTCCAGGCACTTGAAACTGACCTTGGCTTCTTGCGGAGTAGCAACACTCAGTCCCCGGTCAGAAGTGGAAACCATACACAGCGGGGGAAAGAGAACACACCACCAGTTTTGGCCCTGCCCTTCGCCCAGGATAATTCTTACCGCCTGGTAGCGGCCCTGGGGAAGAACAAAGTTGCCGTAGCTCTTGGTGGGGAAGTCATATTCGCCGATACATACCTCAACCGGGTAATTGTAACCACGGGAGGTGACCACTTCACTCGCCAGGGCTTCAATCTGTTTGCGCTCCTGAATGGCTAATTCCCTGGCCTCGTTGGCGTCATTCAAGTCCTGAAAATCCTCTTTCATCATGGCGACCACCCGGTCTTTTACCTCCAGTTTGAGTTTCTGATCAGCGGGTGTATCGCTGTTGGCAATTACGTGCAGGCGCAGGAAGCCATTCCCGGCAGTTTCCGGTCCCATCCGCATCAAGCCGGTGGTACCCAGCAGAGCCATCATAATTATGAATACCATGAGTACGCGTTTCACAATATCTCCCCTTTATCCCGTGATGCAATTAAAAAAATATTCACGGATAGTATTGTCGGCGGCGCCTGATTTTAGTCACGACAAAAAAGGCGGTGGCAAGTTGGATTCTGTCTCCTGGCATTTCAGCAAGAGAAGTTGCCGGGTTGACGGTTCTTGTGAAAATTAGTACAATGTATATGGAGGCTTTCCCCTTTTAAAGACCTTCTCGATGCTGGGAAACCAGTGCAGCAGTAAGAAATGGCAATGATCGCTTTATTTGTAGAAACTTCGAAGTTTTTGTCGTTGCTTTCACTATCCATGGTGCCAGGGTTTTTTAGGGGAGGCGTTAATCTTGCAGCCTAATATTTACGTTCTCTTTAACATGGTGGGAAAAGCCTCACACTCATCTATCATCCGGGGCCTGCTGAACTATCTGGATCAGGAGCTGGTCCCGCCCTACTACCGAGATCCCCAATGCTTTGCCGGGGAAATGAACCGGGTATTAAAAAATTTGGCTACCGGCTACCTGGTCCTGGAGGAGATGCCGAACAACCTCAATGGGAAACAGCTGCTCCTAACCCTGGAGGTGGAGCACAGCGATGGGGATGAAGCATTATCTCTGCAGGGCAATTTCAGGGTCTTTGCGGAACAAACCAATGAGCCGCTCCTGGAGGAAATTTTTAGGGTGATCTTTAAGCTTGATGGTCGCCCGGATACCCTTAACCGTGACCTGTATCTCTATGGTGAACCCATTGATTCCAAAGTATATCCACCGCCTAAAAGCGAGGGCTTTTGGCAACGCCTGAGCAGCAACCAAAAACCAACCTTGAGTCATTCCTCTCCCCAGGTCCTGTATCGTTAAAAGGATCGGGGCTTTTTTTTGCCGTTGGGAACAATGGACACGGGGGGACTTTAGACGCGGATGGCGCGGATTTGATTGGATTGGAACGGATTTATTTTTTGACGCTGATTTACGCTGAAAGACGCTGATAAGAATGGGGGGTTTGGGGGGGACGATTGACACGATATTTTTTCTGACGCTGACTTACGCTGATTTACGCTG
>CAZLYH010000032.1:15365-21823 GCA_964563775.1 uncultured Syntrophomonadaceae bacterium
TTACGCTGAATGACGCTGATAAGAATGGGGGGATTTGAGGGGGACGATTGACACGGATTGGTCGGCGACTGCAAGGCCGGGGACATCAGGTTAAAGACTATATCAAGCGAAACTCCTAAAAAGCGGGGTTGTTGTTGATGCGCGTATCAGCAAGACCAGGCCGTAATGTTCCGAACAGGCCGGTCTCAGCTCGTGCCGATGCCATCCCAAGAGTTCCTGTGACGTTGCGGTTAGAATCCAGAACCATATCAGTTAAGCTCGCCTGTACCCCTTTACTCCACCTTACGACCAGTCCTTGCCAGAAGGTATCTTATCTGTATTAATTTCAGCGTCAGTCAGCGTCAAAAAAATTGTCCGCGTCAATCCATCTTTATCCGCGTTATCCGTGTCTAATCCCGTCATCGCCCCCCCTATCCTAGTCAGCGTAAGTCAGCGTCAGATAATCCCCCCTTCGCGGATTACCAAGGTTGCTGCGTCTTTGTCGTCTGTCCCTTAAAACAGGATTTCTCCCCGTAAGAAGCTTTGGGTTTCCTGGTGGCGGGCGTTGGTGAAGATCTCCTCGGTCGGGCCGCTTTCCAGCAGCTTCCCGTCCCAGAGGAAGAGGGCCTCCTCGGTTAATCGGCGGGCCTGAAACAAATTATGCGTGACCAGAATGATGGTGGTTTTCATTTCCTGATTAATAGCCCGGATGTGTTTTTCGATATCCACGGCACTGCCCGGGTCAATATTGGAGGTAGGTTCATCAAGGAACAGTACCCGAGGTCGGATGGCCAAAGTCCTGGCCAGGGCTACCTTCTGCCGCTCTCCCCCGGAAAGAGTACGGGCTTCGGCCTGAATAAATGCACGCATCCCTAACAAATCCAGGGATTCGTTGACCCGCCGGCGAACCTCTTTTTCCGGTACATGTCTTACCCTCAGTCCATAGGCCACATTGTAATAAACATTTCCGGAAAACATATAGGCTGTCTGCGTAACCATGGCCATCTTGCGGCGCAGACGCAAAAGCTGCGCTTTGGACCAGTTTACCCTTTCGCCCAGCACCTCCAGTTCCCCGGTGCTATTCGGCGCCAGCAGGGCCAGGATGCGCAAAAGGGTGGTTTTCCCCGATCCATTGGGACCCAAAATTCCATAAATCTTTCCCGGGGCCAGGGCCAGCTCCGCGATACGCAGAACTTCACGTTCTCCATAGCGCTTGCTTATATCATGTAATTTGAATACGGTTGTCATCACGGAACGACCCCCTCTCCAACAGTAAAATGGCCAGATTAATCAGGAAAGATATCATCAGCAATATCAGTCCAATGGCAATGGCCCGGGCATCGTGTCCCATACGGGTTTCCAGCACAATTGAAGTGGTTAAGACCCGGGTAACACCCTTGATATTTCCACCTACCAGCATTACGGCTCCCACCTCGGCGATTACTCTGCCCAGCGCCGTGGTGAGTGCGGCAATAATCCCCATCCGGGCTTCCCGGATAATAATCCAGGCGGCCTGGCGGCGGGATGCACCCAGGGTTACGGCACTGTCATAAACGTCCTGGGGAAGCGCCATAACCGCGCGTGCCGATAAACCGCAGACGATAGGAAAGGCCAGTAAGACCTGGGCTATTACCATGGCGGTCGGCGTGAAAAGCAGCTGGTATTCCCCGAGCGGTCCTTTGGTAGATAAAAACAAATAGACCACCAGCCCGGCCAGAACCGGGGGCAGCCCCATCAAGGTATAAATGACATTGAGCCAAAAACGACGGCCGAAAACATTTCTCAGAGCCAGAGCAGCCCCGGAGGGGATCCCCAGTATGGCCGCGATAATCAGGGCAGTAAGTGAAACTCCCAGCGACAGCCTGGTTATCTGCAAAAGCTCTGCATCCAGGTTGCAGATTAACCAGAATCCTTCCCTGGTTCCCTGTATAATCGTTTCCAAAAGGGACTCCCCTCCTTGCTGCGTTCTTTACCGTTCGTCTTGAGCCGGGTGCAGATTAAGATCTATTTGGCGTTAGGAACAAACAGAGCCTGTCCATAGGTGTCTTTGCCGAATTCACCGATCAATTGCTGCCCTTTTTCTGAGATCATCCAATTGGCAAACTCTTCCGCACCTTTGTTGTCAACTTTGGGGAATTTTTCAGGATTAATGGGGATTACACCATATTGATTGAAGAGGTTCTTGTCCCCTTCCACCATAATCTCCAGTTGGTAGGTCTTTTGGTTGGCCAGGAAGGTGGCCCGGTCAATAAGGGTATAAGCCTTCTTCTCATTGGCTACCCGGAAGGTATCTCCCATACCTTGTCCGGTTTCCACGTACCATGCTCCCTCGGGCTTGATGCCGGCTTTTTCCCAAACCGAGAGTTCTTTGTTATGCGTACCGGACGCATCGCCACGTGAAATAAATGGGGACTGGGTGTTGGCAATCTTCTTGAATGCGTCCAGGACATCGGTGCTGCCCTTGATGCCGGCCGGGTCGCTGGCAGGTCCGATGATTATAAAGTCATTGTACATGACATCCTTGCGATAGGTGCCATATCCACCCGCTACGAATTCCTCTTCTTTGGCTTTGGAATGAACCAGCAGGACATCAACATCCCCGGCTTTACCCATTTCCAGAGCCTGGCCGGTTCCTACCGCTATAACGTCCACGCGGTAACCACTATCTTCTTTGAATTTAGGCAAAAGGTAATCCAGCAGCCCGGAATCCTGGGTGCTGGTGGTAGTGGCCATTTTGAGAACTTTCTCCGGTGCCGGGGCCTTCGACTGGTCAGGCGCGGGTGTCTCTGTCTTTCCGCAACCAACCGCGAAGCATACGCTGAAAAGCATCAATGCTACCAGTAGGAAAACTATGCCTTTTCTGTTTCTCATGCTGATAAACCTCCTTAGCAATTATGTTTTCCAAAAAAAACAGGTTCGCTGCTTGAGGCAAACCCGTACTATGAATCTTCCCTGGCACCATCTCCTTTCCTGAATCGGGAGGCAAACCGGTTTCCCAGTATGCCCTGTCGGTCTGACAACCATAGCCATAGGCCCCAGGTCATCAAACTCGGAGATCTGACATCTTTTTTATTATAGTACAAAGATTCGTCAGGGACAAAGCCCGGGCTCGGGTTTATTTACCCGGCCCGGGGGGAGAAAGCGCTTGACCCCTGCTTTTTACAGTTCGGTGCGCCGGTCGTATATTAAAACCGTCAGAATAAAAACGGCTGCCGCTACCACTGCAAAAATCAAGGTGTTGGTTCCCATCAGCTGCAACGGCGCGGTAGTCACGTCAATGAATTGGGCCTGGCTTAATCCCTCCCAGATCCCCAGGATCACTTTGCCCGCCAACCACAGGGTGAATAGGAAGATACCGGCAGTTAGCAACCCCGAATAGCGTTTGACCAGCCTGCCGACTACCTGGCTGAAAAAGCTGATGTTCACTACGTAGGCCAGGAGGACCAGGCTAAAAACAAAGGCCAGCACCAGACCCCAGATTATTTGCGACCACAGGCTCGGGTCGATAGTTATCCGGGAGAGAGCCTGCCAGGCGCTGCTCAGATCCGGAATCATGACCACCGCCATGATAAGACCGGTAACCCCTATAACCAGTATGCCCAATAGATACTGGGTAATGAGCGCAGCCAGCTTGGCCCCCAGTACCGTCCCGCCCTTTACCGGCAGGGACATGAGCAGGTATATGCTGTTGGTATTCCATTCCCGGCCCAACCGGAAGGAGGATACTATCGGCAGCAGCCCCGCCAGGCCAATCATCATGCCCCAGGGAAAAACGAGGACATTCCTGGCCGGGGAACCCACCGTGGCCAGTAAAATCAACACCAGCAATCCCAGGCCGGCAACTATCAGGATTTCCGGCCGTAATTCATGTAATTCTTTACGATACAGGGCCCAGAACTTTTGGCTAGTTGGCATTACGGAACACCTCCTTCATGATATCCAGCAGGGACATACCCCGTTGTGTCCGCAGCTCTTCGGCGTCCCCATACAGGCGCACTTGACCATTGTCAAGGAACACCACCTCGTCCACCAGATTCTCTACTTCCCGGATTTCATGTGTAGAGATAATGATGGTCTGCTCCCCCGGGCGAAAATCACGGATTAAGGTCTGAATAATCTCATCCCTGGTCAAGACATCTATTCCCGACAAAGGTTCATCCAGGAACAGATAGGGAGCCTGGCGGGATGCTACCAGCAGCAGCTTGCACTTGGCCCGCTGGCCTTTGGAGATCCGGGACAACTTCATCTCTTCTTTCAGTTGTAAAAAGACCAACAGTTCCCGGTACTTTTCTTCGTCCCAGTCGGAATAGAAGCTACGCATAAAATCGGCGGCCTGCCGCAAGGTCATCCAGGAATAAAGGTGATCCACTTCCGGCAGAAAAGCCATGTTTTGCTTATTATCGAGGGGGGATTTTCCGTCCACCAGAACCACGCCCCGGTCAGGACGGTTAAGGCCTATGGCCAGTTTCAGGGTGGTTGATTTGCCCGCTCCGTTGGGTCCAAACAACCCGAATATCTTGCCCGCCGCAAAGCTCATATTCACCCCGTCCAATGCGGTGACCGAACCAAAACACTTACTGACTTCTTTAAATTCTATCATCAGCTTCTACCTCCTTCTGGCCCAACGCCCGGGCCGTCATTTGCAGGATATCCTCCTGGGTGAATCCCAGCGAGCGCATTTCCTCAATGAAGTATTCCAGAACCTCAGCCGCCATATCCATTCTTATCCTTTGCAACTCCGCCCCTCCTACCCGCACAAAAGTACCCTGTCCGCGAATGGTTTCCACCATCTGCATGGCTTCCATCTCGCGGTAGGCTCGCTGCACGGTATTGGGGTTGACCTGATGGGTCTGGGCATACTCCCGCTGGGAGGGAATCTTATCACCTGGCTGCAGCTCCCCTCGCACCAGTTGTTTCTGGTAGTCGTCAATAATCTGCCGATATATTGGCTGCCCGCTGTCGAAAACCATTGCCGCACCTCCCTAGTGCACTATTGTATTAGTACGCTATAACCATAACCCGCTCTTGGCAATTAGTCAAGAAAAAATCCCCTAATTATTTTGCTTGGAAAACCTCATGGGGATGCATGATGTTACTCATGCGGAGTCTTGGCAATGGAATATTAGGCATCCCCAAACGCACAAAAAGGCGCCCCCCACATCGGGCGACACCTTTGTCAATTAATTATCTACTATACCCAGGAAGGTTACTTCCCCTTTTCTTCCAGCTGGCGGGCCAGGTACTCCCGGATAATCATCCGCACCAGGGCACTACGGGAGATTTGGTTTTTCCTTGCCAGGTCTTTTATATCGTTGACTTGACTCTTGGTCAAGTAAAAGGTGGCATGTTCGAATTTATCGGTAGCCATTAATAACCTCCTCTCTGCCTTTATCCCCTGTATGGCGCAGATATTACTTTGTCGTTAGTATATGTCAAGCGATTTCTTTCTGTTACTCTTTAACCCACCCCGACCAGAAGTTCATCCAGGCTTTTCCGCATGGCTCGACGTCCTATACGTATAGCCTCTTTGGCGCGAGCCTGCATTTCGCTTACAGGGATTTTCCCCACCTGCGGGTAGATGATCAGGTCGGCATATAATTGCTCTTCCATTTCCGAAGTTTCATAGGTAAGGATATCAATGGTGCGGGAAATAATTTCCGACAAGCCTTTTACGGGTTGTTCATAGCCGGTTTTACCCAGGTTTACCGCCAGGACATATTCTGCCCCCATGCTACGCTGTACCAGCACCGGCACCATGCTTTGCAATCCCCCATCCACCATCTGCATATCCTGAAACCAGAAGGGTACGAAGGTGGCGGGAATGGAAATGCTGGACCGTACTGCTTCGCTTAGCAGGGCCTCCCGGACTATGATAACCCGCGAATCTTCAATGGCAATGTCCCGGTTGGTGAAAATCACCATCCGGCCGCTGTCAATGTCACAACCTATAATGGCCAGGGGCAGGCTGGCCTGAGCCAGGGTTTTGCCCCCGGTCAGCTGGTAAATCAACTTCTCTATCCGGTTGCCCTTTATAATCCCGTCAAATGTAACCTCGGGACCGGGGAGAATCTGCCCCAGCAAAAAGCGCAGGAAACCGCTTACATTGTAATCCAGGTATTTCTCCGGGTTTAACCGGCAGGCCAGTTCTTCCAGCTGGTACGGGGATAATCCGCTGGCCCAGAGGGCGGCAATAACGCTGCCGGCACTGGTGCCGGATATAAAGTCCGGGAGAAGGTTGGCTTCGGCTAATACCTGCAAGACCCCAATATGGGCCAGCCCCCTGGTTCCCCCTCCGCCCAGCGCTACCCCCAGTGTTTTCACTACCTTTCCCTCCTTTGGAAATGAGACCTTATCTTACGCTATACGGATTAAGAGACGATAGACGCGGATGACACAGATGTAGAGGATGGGACACGGATTTTTTTGACGCTGACTAACGCTGATTGGGCTTGGGGGATCAGGGGGGACGATAGACGCGG
>CAZLYH010000033.1:0-3555 GCA_964563775.1 uncultured Syntrophomonadaceae bacterium
CAATTTCCGATCTGTGCCATCCGTGTCTAAAAAACCCCCGTCTTAAAAAACCAAAGCAATTCCAAATCAGCGTCAGTCAGTATATGTCAGCGTTAGTCAGCGTCAAAAAATCCGCCCCATCCGGTGTCTATCATCCCCCGTGTCCGCTACAGGGCCTCTATTAACGCTACTGCCTGGGCGGAAATCCCTTCCCGGCGCCCTTCCGGGCCCAGCCCCTCTGTGGTGGTGGCTTTTATTCCTACCTGGGAGATGTCCAAACCCAGGCAGGCAGCCAGGCGCTCCCGCATAAGGGGAATGTGTGGTGCCAGGCGGGGTTCCTGGGCCACCACGGTGGCATCTATGTTTACCACTTTAAAACCAATTTCCCTTAGCTTTTGGGCCACTTCGCCCAGCAGAATCAGGCTGTCGATGTTGTGGTAGCGGGGATTGTTATCAGGAAAATGCTGACCCAAATCGCCCAGAGCGGCCGCCCCGAGCAAGGCATCACCGATGGCGTGAACCAGAACATCAGCATCAGAATAACCCAGTAAACCAGTATGGTGGGGTATTTCCACTCCCCCCAATACCAGTTTTCTGCCTTCCACCAGCCGATGCATATCAAAACCGGTACCAATACGCAAATTATATTCTCCTCTATTTCTATCAAGCCAGGTCCCGCAGGATGGCTTCCGCCACCACCAAGTCTTGGGGAGTAGTAATTTTAAGATTGTTTACATCCCCGGCTACCACTTTGACCCGCCCGATGTATTTTTCAAAAAGGGAAGCGTCATCTGTACTTACAAAGCCTTCGGCCCGGGCTAACTGGTAGGCCTCCCAAAGCTCGGCAAAACGAAAAACCTGAGGGGTTTGGATAGCCAGAATACTGGAGCGATCCAAGGTCTGGGACACAAACCCATCCCGGTCCACCATTTTCATGGTATCGCGGGCCAGTACTCCAGGTATGGCCGCCCCCCACTGCCGGGCCTGGGCGAGCAAGTCGTCCAACAAGCGGGCCGTTAAAAGAGGCCGGGCACCATCATGCACGGCCACAAAATCGGTATCTTGATGCAATTGTCGCAGGCCCACCCAGACAGAATCCTGACGTTCCTTTCCCCCGGCTACCACCTGGCTGACCTTGCGATATCCGTATTTCTTTATGATCTCCTTCTGGCAATACTCAATATCCTTTTCCCGGGCGACTATTATAACTTCATCTACAGCAGCATAATCCTCAAATACATTAAGTGAATAGGTAAGGACAGGGTGTCCCTCCAACTGCAGATATTGCTTGCTGATTTTACTCCCCATTCGACTTCCACTACCGGCGGCCGCAATAACAACCCGGAGGTTGTCAGCCATACAGATTCACCTCTCGGCCCCCCTGAAAAGAATGATTTATGCCACTGGCGCTTTCTTCCCGGATTTTCCTGGTGAATATCATTCTTCCTGCTGCGGTCTGGAAAACACTGGTTACCATGACTTCCAATTCGTTGCCGATATCCTCCTGGGCGTCCTCCACTACCACCATGGTTCCGTCTTCCAGGTAACCCACTCCCTGGCCGGGTTCCTTTCCCCCTTTGATAATAGTAATAGGCATAGTTTCCCCCGGGTAGACGATCACCTTTACCGCATTGGCGAGTTCATTTATGTTTAATACGGGGATTCCCTGGAGCTCGGCCACTTTGTTGAGATTATAATCATTGGTGATAATGCTAGCCTTCATTTGCTTGCAAAGTCTGACCAGCTTGGCATCTACATCCTTTTCTTCGGGAATATTTGTTTCAATTATATCAATAATTATCTCCGTGTGCTTCTGCATTTTGGACAGCAGTTCCAATCCCCGTCTGCCTTTATTACGACGGACGTTATCCGAGGAATCGGCAATGTGTTGCAGTTCCTCAATGACAAAGGTGGGCACCACCAGGGGGCCTTCCAGGAAGCGGCTCAGACAAACATCATAAATGCGCCCGTCAATGATGGCGCTGGTATCAAGGACCTTACAATTGCTCCTCGGGGAAACACCTATATGGTTGTCTTCCGTTTGCAGGACCGGGATGATGTGCAGCAGGTCCTCAGCCCGGCTGGCACCAATTTTCATACCCAGATAGCCGCAGAGAATTAAGAGACCAATGGTAAGGTAAGTAAAGGGCCTGCCCATAAGGGAAATCGGGTAGGCACTTAAAACCCCTACCAGTACTCCCAATAGTAGCCCGGCTGCTCCCCCGAGCAACGTTTCCACCGCTATGGTATCGAGCCCCCGATTAAAACCAGCTACTGCCCTCCGTAAGCGCGCTATCACATACCCACTTAACTGGTAGATTATGATGCCAAGGACTAAACCTGATACTATCGCCCCTGCAACGGGAAGCATCTTGAGCTGATAAACAAAACAGGCCAACCAGATTCCAGCTCCCAAGGAGAACAGCGACCTGGTTTTGGATAGTTTTATCCTGGTTTTCATTCCATACACCTCCATGTTACATAGTTTTGTATGGATAAGTAATATTTATACAAATAAGTGAAATTATGAAACCGTGGTCGTGTCTCTTTTTGGCCCAATGCTCCAATATATAACACTGATAGCACATTTTTTTACTTCCCCAATACGGATAAACTAACCGCAGCAGCCTGTCAAGTTATGGCACAGAAATTGCTATTTTATTAGTTGGGTTTTAGTTGTGAGGAAGCGGTCGGTGGGTTGAGAGGGTCAATATTGTAGGAATGGAGGATAAATCGTGGCAGAATTTAGAGAGCAGTTTATAACTGTAAATGACGTCAAACTGCACGTGGTAGAAGCTGGGCCCCAGGACGGGGAAGTAGTTCTTTTCCTGCATGGGTATCCCGAATTCTGGTACAGCTGGCGTAAGCAGCTCAATTTCTTTGCCGACAAAGGTTATCGCGCCATTGCCCCGGACCAAAGAGGTTATAACCTGAGTGACAAACCGGAGGGTATCGATGCTTACCAATTGGATAAATTGGCTGGAGATATAGCTGGCCTCATTGATGCACTGGGAGTTGACCAGGTAAACCTAGTCGGTCACGACTGGGGGTCTCTGGTTACTTGGTGGACGGCCACCCGTTATCCGGAAAAACTCAAGACTATAACCACTATTAATGCCCCCCATCCCTACGTCATGCTGGATAACCTGGAATCAAGCGTAGGACAGTTGCTGAAGAGTTGGTATGCCCTGTTCTACCAGATCCCCGGTGTACCCGAACAGGTTATGTCCAAAGACAACTTTGCCCGCTTAAAAGCCAGCCTGCTTGGAAGCATTCCCGGTTCGTTTACCGATGAGGATTTAACCAAACATGTGGAAGCCTGGAGTCAACCGGGTGCACTTACCAACATGGTAAACTGGTACCGCGCCCTGATACAGCGCCGTCCGGAACGCATCCCCTACCTGAAGATACCAGCCCCCGCACTGGTCATCTGGGGTGTACATGACATTTACCTGGGGCAGGAGATGGCATCCCGGAATGCCGATCTCTGTATGGACTGCCGGATAGTATATTTCGAGAATAATACTCACTGGGTAGTGGATGAGGAACCTGATGCCATTAACCAGCTTATCCTGG
>CAZLYH010000033.1:3655-20369 GCA_964563775.1 uncultured Syntrophomonadaceae bacterium
GGTACGCAAATTGACAAAGGAGAAAGGCAACAGCTATAATCAAAGAAACGATCCCATAAGGAGGCAAGTCTTTTCTATGAAGGACTTGATATGTGATGAGTTCCAAAATGTTGTTGGCGACCTCCTCATTCGTCATCGCAGTGTTTTAGATATCCTCTCCAAACTCTCCGAGTCCAGCTGCCGGATAAACCGGGCGGTTACCAAATCGGTGACCGGCTGTGGTTGTCTTACCATTCAGGCCAGCAAAATCCAAGTTCCTGATAATATCGATTCCTTTGAAGATCTCAAGAAGTTTCTGGACAGTCACATCCAGGGTGAACTTTGCCCTAATTGTGAAGAAGTTATTACCACTGAATTGGGCAAGCTGCTCTTTTACGCGGCTGCACTCTGCAATACTCTGGACATTAGTCTCTACGATGTTTTCATCAAAGAATATAAAAAAGCCTCTACTCTGGGCATTTTCAATATGACCTGAACCGAAAAAAATAAGACCGCTCCCTGGAGGGAGCGGTTTTATTTTCGGTAGCTATTTGTTTCCCTGTGCCCGGCTCTTTTTATACCATGTACTCCAGCAGCAGCTGCTCCTGCATGCGCTTAAGACCATTCTTGATGGATCGGGCCCGGACTTCGCCGATGCCTTCCACTTCATCCAGTTCCTCAATAGTAGCCCTCATGATATGGGTTAAAAGGCCGAAGCGCTCTACCAGGTTGTCAATGATAGATACCGGGATACGGGGCAATTTCTGCAGCATCCGGTATCCCCGGGCCGATACCTGTTGTTCCAGGTGGCTGGTAGAGGTCCCCAGTGAGAGATTCCGGGCAATGAAAACCGAATCAGAAATATCCTCCTCAAAAGCCCGGCGCATAGTATTCAAGAGTTCCTGGGGAGACTTGTCAACGGCGTTGGAGTAGTCCTGAATGATAAGCAAGGCTTCCTCTTCCACGTTGGACACCATTTCATCCATTTGCATTTTGACCAGACGTCCTTCGCTGCCCAGTTCGGCAATATAATGTTCGATTTCAGCGGCAATATTTAGTACTTTGATACTGCGGCGCAGAACTTCACATACCTCGGAAACGGTTACCATGTCCTCGAACTCCAGCCCCCCCAGACGTTGCAATTCCCTTAACATAACCGTTCGGTACTTCTCCAGGGTTTGCAGAGCCTGGTTGGCGCGGACCAACACTGAAGCCAGGTCGCGCAAACGGTAAGTGATATTACCCTGGTACAGGGTGACAACTTTGCGCCGCTGAGAAATGGCGATGACCAGTTCCCCGGTCTGTCTGGCCACCCGTTCAGCGGTACGATGTCTAATCCCGGTTTCATTTGAATGTATGTGGGGGTCCGGGTCCAGCTGGGCATTGGCTACTACAATCCGCGAGGCATCTCCATTGGTGATGATAGCTCCGTCCATTTTGGCCAGTTCATAAAGGCGCGCGGGAGTAAAGTCAGCATCAATATGGAACCCCCCGCTTACAATAGCCATCAGCTCCGGTGAATCACCAACTACGATTAGTCCACCGGTATTAGCGTGCAGCACGTTCTCAATTCCTACCCGAAACAAGGTTCCGGGAGCTAACTTTTGCAGGGACTTCCTGAACTTTTCCAGAAAAGCATCTTCCACCCGTTTACCCCTCCATACACCAGTCTATCAATGCAGTGATACCGCTTACACCGACCGTCTCGACATCCACCGGATAGGCTGCCCGGGATGTCCCGCCGGGAATTACCACCTGGTGGTAGCCCATTTTCTCTACTTCTTTCAGGCGCTGGTCCAAAAAAGGCACCGCCCGGATCTGCCCGGAAAGGCTTAACTCACCAATAAACACCACATCGCGGGGTAAAACTCGCTCCCGGTAGCTGGAGGCAATAGCAGCCGCAATGGCCAGATCGGCAGCCGGGTCCTTAAGGAATACCCCCCCGGTTACCTTTAGATATACATCACAGCCTGCCATTTCATAACCACAGTGCTTTTCCAGTACCGCAATGATCAAAGCCAGCCGGTTCTGATCAATACCGGAAGCCATCCTGCGGCCGTAACCGGGACCCGCCTGTGTCACCAGGGCCTGAACTTCTATAAGCAAGGGACGAGTACCTTCAAAGGTTGCCGCTGCGGCTGTACCAGTTGTTGCTACTGCCGGAGAACTTAAGAAAACATAAGAAGGGTCAACCACTTCGAGAAGACCACCGGTGCTCATCTCCATCAGCCCGATCTCGTCGGTGGAACCAAAGCGGTTTTTGATTCCCCGCAGCAGCCGCAGGGCCAGATTCTTGTCTCCTTCAAAATAGATGACCGCGTCCACCATATGTTCTAAAACCCGAGGTCCTGCCAGGACTCCTTCCTTGGTTACATGGCCTACCAGGAAAACGGCTACGTCGCGGCTTTTGGCTAAATCGGTAACCTGGGCAGTAGAGGCCCTTAGCTGGGCTACGCTGCCCGGGATGGAGCTCACCTGGGGAGAGTATACCGTCTGTATGGAATCAATGATGACCAGGGAGGGCTTTAGTTTATCCATGATTCCCTCCAAGGCGCTGATATTCTGCTCGTCCAGGAGGTAAATTCCGGGATTATGAATACCCAGACGCAAAGAACGCAACCGCACCTGTTTTAATGATTCTTCCCCGCAAAGGTACAGCACCGGGTTTTCCGGAGCAGCTACGTGGTCGGCAACCTGCAGCAGCAAGGTGGACTTGCCGATCCCCGGGTCTCCTCCCAGGAGGATTACCGAACCAGGAACGATACCACCGCCCAAGACCCGATCCAGTTCGCCGACTCCACTGGTGAAGCGGGAAATTTTCTCGTCAGGAATATCGGTCAAGGGAACCGCGGTGCTGGCTTTCCCCTCGGCGACATGCTCCCCTGCCGTTTCCTCCACCAGGGTATTCCAGGATAGGCACCCCGGGCACCGCCCTAACCATTTGGCACTTTCGTAGCCACATTCATAACACACGAATTTGTTTAAGTTTTTTCCCATTTGCTCCCCTTTTATTGAGGTCGGGCTAAAAAGAACCTTTTAGCGTCATGTTCTAAGCGGTCGGGACTAGGGCGTAGTGTTCTGGAAAGGCAGATCCAAACCTACCGGGGCGATTCCGGGAGTATCCCTGCCGTTACCGTAAAAAGTCACAGCCTCATCAGTAGAGCCCGCCTTATCCCTGCCTCTCCCTTTAGGAACTGCCCTTGCCGGAGCTATCTTGTATTGCTGACCGACCTAACCAGGTGTCAGTCAGCATTAGTCAGCGTCGAAAGACGATTAAATCACATAATCGAAAAGTACCCTGCAGGTATCTATCCAGGTAAGAACTCTGCCAGTTGGATTTCAGAAGGAAGTGGAGGAGAGCAAATGTTCTCCTCCCAGGGTGTCGAAAAAATCGACACCCTGTCAGAGCGACTGAGAGGAGATCATATGATCTCCTCTACTAATTCTAGGGAAAGTTGCTGCCTTGTTCAAGCCTTTTTTACCACTATTTTCCCATCCTCGACATCCACCCGGACCTGATCACCCGGACTGACTGCCTTTTTGAGGACCTCTTCGGAAATAGTATCCTCCACCAGCCTCTGTATGGCACGCTTGAGTGGTCGGGCGCCGTAGGCAGGTTCATAGCCTTCCTTAAGGATCAGCTCCCGGGCAGAATCACTGATATCCATGTGAAAGCCATTTTCTTCTACCCGCTTACGAAGATCCACCAGCAGAAGTTCAACAATTTTCTTCAGGTCTTCCTCGCCCAGATTCTGGAACACAATAATTTCATCCACACGATTCATAAACTCCGGCCGGAAGGTGTGTTTGAGTATCTCCATGACGCGATCCTTCATCTGGTTATAATTCTCCGCTTCGTCCACAGTGCGGGCAAAACCTACTTTCTTGGCGTTCTTTATGGATTCCGCGCCTACGTTGGAAGTCATAATAACTACCGTGTTGCGGAAATCCACTGTGCGGCCCTGCCCATCGGTTAATCGGCCATCCTCCAGTACCTGGAGCAGGATGTTGAAAACATCGGGATGGGCCTTTTCTATTTCATCCAGAAGGATGACCGAGTAGGGCTTGCGTCGGACCTTTTCCGTCAATTGCCCGCCCTCATCGTAGCCAACATAGCCCGGAGGCGAGCCTATCATGCGGGAAACCGCATGCTTCTCCATATACTCAGACATATCCAGGCGGATAACGGCATCTTCACTTCCAAACATGGCTTCAGCCAGGGCCCGAGCCAGTTCGGTCTTACCTACACCGGTGGGTCCCAGGAAAATGAAGGAGCCTATGGGCCGCCGCGGATTTTTCAATCCCGCCCGGGCACGGCGTACCGCACGCGAGACGGCCTCAACCGCTTCATCCTGACCAATGACGCGTTGGTGCAAAACCGCTTCCAGGTTGACCAAACGTTCACTCTCTTCCGCCGCCAGTTTACTCACCGGAATCCCGGTCCAGGAAGCAACCACCGCAGCTATTTCCTCTTCCCCCACGGAACCAACCTGCAGGCTGCGCCGGTTAATCCATTCCTTGCGGCCATTTTCGATCTCGTCTTTCAATTTCTGTTCTTCATCCCGTAGCTGGGCTGCCTTTTCATACTCCTGAGCATTGATAGCCTCTTCTTTCTCCTTGGCGATTTCCTCCAGGTGTTGTTCCTTTTCTTTCAATTCGTCGGGCAGCACATAATTGGCCAGGCGAACCTTGGAAGAAGCTTCGTCAATCAAATCTATGGCCTTGTCCGGCAGAAAACGATCCGTTATATAGCGCGAAGAGAGTCTGACCGCCGCTTCAATAGCATCATCTTGAATCTTAACTCCATGATGAGCCTCGTAGCGATCCCGTAATCCTTTAAGGATTTCGATACTTTCCTCGGCAGCGGGCTCATCGACCATAATCGGCTGAAACCGCCGTTCCAGGGCCGCATCCTTTTCCACATATTTGCGGTATTCATCCAGGGTGGTGGCCCCTACACACTGGAATTCGCCGCGAGCCAGGGAGGGTTTTAGAATGTTGGCGGCATCAATAGCCCCTTCAGCCGCCCCCGCTCCCACGATGGTATGCAATTCATCGATGAAGACTATAACGTCCCCGGCTGCTTTAATCTCATTTACGATCTTGGTAAGGCGGTCCTCAAATTCGCCCCGATATTTGGTTCCGGCCACCATGGAAGAAAGGTCCAGAGCTACCACCCGTTTATTCCCCAAAATCTCCGGGACGTGGTTGTCATTTATTCTCTGGGCGAGCCCCTCTACAATAGCGGTTTTGCCTACCCCGGGATCACCGATAAGCACCGGGTTGTTTTTGGTACGCCGGGACAATATCTGAATCACCCGTTCAATCTCCTTTTCACGCCCGATTACTGGATCCAATCGTTCTTCCGCCGCCTCCTGGGTAAGATCGCGACTGAATGCATCCAGGGTAGGGGTCTTGCTGCGCGCCTTCTTTTTTCCCGGGGATGGCGCGGCATGGCCAGGACTGGAAGGGTCGGGGTAGGGATTACCACTATTCATATTGGGGGATATCTCGCCCCCCAACAGCATCATAACCTGTTCCCGAACAGCATCCAGCCGTATCCCCATGGCGGTAAGAACCTGTCCGGCTACTCCCTCTTCCTCCCGAATCAGAGCCAAAAGAAGGTGTTCGGTACCAACATAGTTCACACCCTGCATACGCGCCTCATCAAAGGCCAGGTTAAAAACCTTTTTGGCCCGCGGGGTAATGGGTAAATCAGCAGCAGGAGCCTCTGCCTGTCCACCCTGGCCAATAATCCGGGTGGCTTCTTCTCTAACTTTATCAAGATCAATCCCCATATTCATGAGGGCCCGGGCGCCAACTCCTTCTCCTTCGCGCAACAATCCCAACAGGATATGTTCGGTACCGATGGCGGGATGGTTAAGCTGCCGGGCTTCTTCCTGAGCATGGATGACCGCATTGCGTGCTCTCTGGGTAAACCTCCTGAACATAATACTTCCTCCCTTGCGGTTGATGTTTTTGATCTATCGCTTAAATGGTTGGTGAAACAGATTTTTTTGAGGCGGATTACACTGATTTGAGTCCGATTAACGCTGATTTAATTTTGGGGCTTAGGTTTAACAAAGCCTGCCAAACCGCCTTAGCCCCAAGATATCCCGGGGGCATTCCTTGCTAACAGGAAATATCCGCGTTAATCCGCTCCGTGTTTTCCGTGTCTATTATCCCTTTATTCATCCCAACTTTTCCTTGATGACTTCGGCGCGCTTTACATCCCGCTGAAAGGGATCCATTTCCTGGCCACTTCTCTTCTGCAAATGGGCCGGGCTAACTGCTGCCATCAGCTCGTTCAGGGCAAAGGGACGAATATCCTTAATAATCCCCAAATCCACTCCCAGCCGTACATCGGAAAGCAGATTCAGTGCTTCGTTGGAGGTCATAATCCGGGCATTGGTAAGGATGCCAAAGGCCCGCCCCACTCTGTCCTCCAGTTGGAATCTGGTTTCATTGGCCAGACGGCTGCGCATGATACGTTCCTGGTCGACCATCTGAGCGGTAATAGTGGTCAGGTTATTAATAATATCTTCCTCACTCTGGCCCAGGGTTACCTGGTTGGATACCTGGTACAGATTTCCGACTACCTCGCTTCCTTCTCCATAGAGACCTCGAACCGTCATCCCCAACTGGGCTATATTTTGAAAGATGGCATTGGCCAAGCCGGTTAAGGTAATGGCCGGGAGGTGAAGCATTACTGAAGCCCTCATGCCCGTACCCACATTGGTGGGACAGGCGGTCAGATAGCCCCGACTCTCATCGAACGCAAAGTTCAGATTCTTTTCCAGCTGATCATCTATGCGTTCCGCCATTTCGTAACAGGCCTCCACCTGCAGGCCAGGCAGAAGGCATTGAATCCGCAGGTGGTCTTCCTCATTTATCATAATAGCCAGCGCTCCATCACGGTTTACCAGTAGTCCCCGGTAGTGTTCATTCGCGGCCGCGTGGTTGGGACTTATCAGATGCTTTTCCACCAGTATCTGTCGATCCAGAGGAGATAGCTGATCAAAAGTCAGCAGTTCCATTTCCCTTAAGATAGGATCCTGGCTTTTCTGCCAGGCAGCTTGTATCTCTGCCAGACTTCGCTCTCCGCTTTTCTGGTCCAGCAGGTGGGGAAAAGGGATTAAGTTTAGATTTCGGGCCAGGCGAATGCGGCTGCTAATAACGATGTCCGATGCAGGCGCTTCTTCGGCTAACATCCACTTTACATAGTTGCTGTTTAATAGATCATCGGCGTGCATGATACCCCTCCCCTCAGCTTAGTTTCTTTTCCAGTTCCTTAATGGAGTCTCTGATTTCCGCCGCCTTTTCGTATTGCTCCTCGGCAACCGCTTTCTGTAACCGGGTTTTAAGCTCTTCAATCTGCTTTTTTACCATGACCTTTTCCCCCCCACGCGCCGGTACCTTGCCGATGTGCTGGCTATTGCCATGCACCCTGCGCAGAGTCGGTTCCAATTCGCCATCAAAAGCAGCGTAGCATTCTGAACACCCTAACTTGCCAGTCTGGCTTATATCGGCAAAATTCATCCCGCAGTTTGGGCAAGTGCGGGCCTGGCCAACCGCCTGCATATGCTGCTGGCCCAGGTTACCGCCGAGAAAAGTACCCAGTAAGTTGGGAAGGGAGAACTTGGCCAGGTCAAACATGTAGGCCCCTTTTTGGGCAGCACATTGCTCGCAGAGATGGAGTTCCTTTTTTTGTCCGTTATACATCTGGGTCAAGTGCACGGTAGCCGGTCTTTGTTTACATTCTTCACAATTCATCAGGCCGCCCTCCTTCATGGTCAGTCTTGTTCCAGGTAATCGGTCAGCGTATTCTTTATAGATTTGAAGAGCCGACTCTTTTGGTCGGGGGCAAAATCCACAAAAGCATTGGTGATCAGGTGTTTTAACAGCAAATTCTCTTCCTGGCTGATTAGTTGATCCGCGAGAAGGTTATCAATGAACCTGCACAATTCGGTTCGCTGCCTGCTGCCAAGCAGTTCCCCTTCCACCTGGCAGCGGGTAATACGCACAAAACCCTTTCCACCCCGTCGGCTTTCCGTAAAATATCCCTCCTGCTCGGTAAAACGAGTGTTTATAACATAGGTTACCTGGGAGGGAACACAGGAAAAGGTTTCGGCCAGCTCTGACCTTTGAATTTCTATCTGATTTTCTTCACTACGCGCAATCAATACTTTCAGGTATTGTTCAATGCGGTCGGCAAGGCTTTTTTTCATCCTCTTCCCCTTCTTTGACTATTGTTGACTTTTATTTATTATTTTAATATTAGGCCGTAAAAAGGTAAACCCTTTTGGCCAAAATTTTACCGATTATAGTTTTACCAATTTAAAATACTTCTATATCTCGTTACAGGGAATGTCATGGCAGGGTGATAAAAGGGTTAATAATGAAAAGTCATCAACTACGGCAAGGGTAGGTTGGATGAGGAAAAAACCAAGGCAGGATAAAGCAATAACTGGAAAAGCCGGGAGGGGTCCCCTCTCAGCTCTCCCAGATGAGTTCAATATTGCAGTTGTTGCATATAGGGGTGGTAAATCCGGCCGGTTGCCCATTTACCTTCATTAAAAGGCGTGCATTCAGCGGTGGCTTGATCTCCACCACCTGAAAAATATCACTTAGGATGGCACTGCCAGCACTCCGATCCAAAGTAATGCTAGCTCCTTCCGGCAATTCGTCAGCCAGCTCGGCGGGTTCGCCATTGAGTTTG
This sequence comes from uncultured Syntrophomonadaceae bacterium, assembly GCA_964563775.1. Classification (GTDB taxonomy): domain Bacteria; phylum Bacillota; class Syntrophomonadia; order Syntrophomonadales; family Syntrophomonadaceae; genus CAZLYH01. Next base: position 12,354 of record CAZLYH010000033.1, read on the forward strand.
ACCAGAGCACCCTTACCTTTAACGCTTACCATTTCGCCGTTTACTTGCACGGTTAGTTCCAGGCCCTCTAAATCTTTGAGGACTTCTCCCAGTCGGGGGCGCAGGCGTCCCAGACTATAATTTATGTCTGCACCAAAATCGACCAGGTCTTGCGGGGAAGCTGGTTTTCCATCCACCCGAACCTCCAGTCCGCTCCAGCGGATACTCTGTGCTTCACCATCCACGGTGAAACGATATTCCCTTTCTTTGAGCCACTCTTCATCAAGACCTGCCTGAATGAGGATGTTTTCCAGGCTGTTCAGGGCGCGATATTCGATCCGGGCCCGGTCGGGAATCTCCTCATCACTAGTACAGGGGCGTCCGTTTATGTAGACTACTGGAATCAGCTCCAGTAGTTCACCATTGACATATACGTGGCCGGACCTGGTCTGAACTAGATCTGATAAGCGTATGTCGACACTTTCCCCGTTTTCCCCCGGGAAAAATTCCACCTGGTCCCCTTCCTTTAAAAGGCTTTCCAGGCTGGCAGACTCCCCATTTACCTTGATTGTTGGTGGGGTTCCCACCTTTCCTCGAAATACCTTAACCTGACCGTTTATCTCAATGGTCTTGCCCATACCGGGCTTTCCGTATACCTCGGTAAGTGAAATCCCGGCACTCAGCAAAGCATTGGCTACACTCAGCTCCCCGCTGTTCCACAAGACCGTTTCCCGGTTGTTGACGTAGATTTCGATGAAAGGAATGGGGGGCGTGGCAAAGTAATGGAAAGCAATTCCCAGTGGGGTTACCCCCTGGGGTCCATTTAGAAAAGGCGCTTCATACTCAATCCCCTCGAAAGCCTGCGGAGTTCTGATGCCAACGCGGTTGGCGGGGAGTTCCAGTTTATTGGCCAAACTCTCCAGAAGAGTGGGGGTCAGACTGCCACCCCCTACACAAATGACCGCATCAGGAGCAACCTGGTTTAAGGCCAGGATATTCTCTGCAATCTGACCAGCTATATGACTTACTTTCTCCTCCAGGACCTTTAAAACATCAGGGACCTGAAGAGTCACCTGGTTGCCCAGAATATCCGTGGCCGAAATTGTCTCCGATTCGGACAGGCTTCTCTTTACCTTTTCCGCGACCTGAAAGTCAAGCAGGTACCTCCCGGCGATGACTTCGCTTAATTCGTCCCCGCCCAGGGGAACCATAGCATAAGCAAAAATATTTCCATCCCTGATAACGGCAATATCAGAGGTGCCTGCCCCGATGTCTACCAGGGCCAGATTCAGATGTCTCATACCGGGGCTGATCGCTACGGAAAGAGCCGCGATGGGTTCCAGCGTAAGGCTGCTTACCTGCAGCCCGGCACGGTGCAGTGAAGACAGCAAGCTGTCTACCACCACCCGGGGCAGAAATGTAGCAATTACCTCTACGGCTACTTCTGAGCCTACCTGTCCCACCAGGCTGCCTATAACTTGATTCTCCAACCAGTAGCACACCACACTGTATCCCACGCAGAAATAGAGGTTGCGTTCCTGATCCCGGGTATCTTCCTGGGCCAGTTGGAACTGTGCCTGTTGAACCGCTTCAATCTCCAGTGCCAGCACCTCGTCACGAGTCATGGCCCCCAAAACCGTCCGGTGGCGCGCTGCTCTTCCGCAGGCAGTCTTTAACGCCCTCCCGGCGGCAGCGACTGCTGCGGAGCTAAATTTGGTTTGCAGGGTTTCCTCCAGGGATTCCTTGATACGGGAAATGGTGTCGGCTACTGATTCCACATCATGGATTTGCCCGTCCAGCATGGCCCGGGTACTGTGCTCCAGCATTTCCGCAGCCATCACCCGAAAGCCCCGGGCGTTCTTTTCCATCAGCAAACCTACAATCTTCCGCGTTCCAATATCCAGCGCGAAAATATTCTTGTTCTCCACACAAACCCTCCTAGCCTCTCATCCAGCCATACCGCTAAAACCCGGCTCATTATAGACTTATTCCCGGTCAAATTCCGTACATCTGCAGGACAGCGTTTTTCAGCGGGTGAACCGTGGAAAATACTTTTCTTTGAGAACTAATAGAACGAAGCGGGGAAGAACTATCTGTCGCTTTATCCGGGATGGCTCTTTAAGCAAACGATAAAACCATTCCAGGTTAAATCTGATAAAGAATTCGGGGGCCCGATTCTTAATTCCTGCTGCCACATCCAAGCTTCCCCCCACCCCAATGCATACTCCTGCGCCTAAACGGGAAAGGTGTTTATCAATCCACTTTTCCTGGCGGGGTGCTCCCAGAGCTACAAATAATATCTCCGGGGAAGCAGCGCGAATTTTTGCTACGACTTGCTGCTCCTCATCTTCGCTAAAGTAGCCATGGCCGGTACCACTGACCTGCAGCCCCGGAAATCGGTCGGTCAAATCCCGGGCCGCTTTTTCCGCCACTCCCGGTGCAGCTCCCAGCAAGTATACGCTCCAATGCCTAAGCGCAGCCCGTTGACATATTTGATAAAGTAAGTCGATTCCGGAAACCCGCCCCTGCGGCTGGTAACCCAGCTGGCGTGCCGCCCAAACCACCCCGATTCCGTCCGGGGTAACCAGGGTTGCCTTACGGAGAATTTCCTGAAATGCCTGATCCTCACGGGCATGGTAAAGGATTTCCGCATTCAGGGTTATTACCTGGCCAGGACGGCTCCCGGCTATGATTGCTTCGATGCGTTCCAGGGCTGTTTCCATTGAAACCAGGTCAACTGGACACCCTAGCAAAGTGGCCCTCTCTGCCTGATCTCTTTGCATAGTTTCTCTCCATCCTATTGTAGCTTGAAAAGGTTAATTCTTACATTCTTATTTTGCATGCTACGAATTTTTTTACTAAACAGTTTGCAATAAAAAAACCCGCCGTAGGCGGGCCTAAAGTTCATTAAACAACCCTGCCAACCTCGTTCAGAGCTACGTCCAGGGTCTCATCCTCTGCCTGTACCATTTTTTGCAAGGTTTCGTAAGCTCTGACTACGGTGATCAGGGTAACCATTTCTTGCACCGCACTTACATTGGAATCTTCCACATAACCCTGAAGGATCGAGGGGGCTTCAACCGGCAGCGGTTCTTCTGTGGCACTTAAAAGATTGTCGCCGAGTCTTTCCATGGCCTGGAGGTTGGGGAAAGTAACCACCTGCAGGCGGGTCAGTTCCTCACCGTTTATAATAATACTTCCCCATTTATCAACGGTAAACTCATCTTCCAGCAATACCGGTTCATTATAAATATCCAAAAGCGGGTAACCTTCGCGGGTAGTCAAATAGCCTTCACTGTTAATTTTATACTCGCTGCTGCGTGTATAGCGTATACCCTCGGGAGTGTCCACCACATAATAACCCTGGGTTCCCAATGCGAGGTCAGTGGGGTTATCCGTTCTGCGCAGGTTGCCCATGCTCAAATCGCTATAAACTGCATCAATGCAAGCACCGGTTCCCAGGCCTCCAACAACCTGGGGTTTAAGTGCTATCCTTTCCCCCTCCATTGTTTCGCGGGTCTCCCCCAGGCGGCTTATTAACATTTCGGGAAAAGCACGACACACCGCCGTTTGTTTCTTAAATCCGCTGGTATTTACATTAGCCAGGTTGTTGGCCACTGCATCCTGACGCGCCATTTGCAGCATCATTCCCGAAGCTGCGGTATATAATCCCTTGATCATAATTAAACCCCCGGGTAATGTTATTACTGTATATATTTATCGAAAAAGCGAAGCAAAGCTTTAAAAGTATATTTTACAATACCCGTTTGGCTCCCTTCTGGGAGCGGCTTAATACATTAACCTGCGTAAGGGCCCGGCCAGTCCCCCGGGCCACGCAACAGATGGCATCGTCAGCAATATGTACCGGCAGGTTGGTACGCTTTGATAGTAAAATATCCAGTCCGTCCAGGAGCGAACCCCCTCCGGTCATGACTATTCCATTGTTTACAATATCAGCGGCCAGTTCCGGCGGGGTTATTTCCAGGACTTTTTTTACACCTTCGATAACCGCTTCCACGGGTTCCTGCAGGGCGTCCCAGCTTTCTTCGGCTGTAAAGACCACGGTTTTAGGCAGACCGGTAACCAGGTCCCTTCCGCGCACCTCAATGGCACGATAGCGATTTTCCTCGTTTACATAGGCGGTTCCCACTCTGATTTTGATTTCTTCTGCGGTGCGATCGCCTATCATCAGGCTATATTCTCTGCGGATAAAACGTATTAAAGCTTCATCAAACTTGTCGCCTCCCACGCGAAGCGAGGTATTACATACCGCTCCGCCCAGGGATAAAACCGCAATGTCAGAAGTTCCCCCGCCGATGTCTACCACCATATGTCCGGTAGCCTCAGAAATGTTTATACCTGCCCCCAAAGCGGCAGCAATAGGCTCCTCAATAATGAATGCCTGTCTTGCTCCTGCCGCCAAAGTTGCCTGACGGACCGCCCTTTCTTCCACATCAGTGGCTCCGGTGGGTATACAGACAATGACCCGGGGTTTAAAGAACAGCCTGCGTCCCATAATCTTGCGAACAAAATAGGAGAGCATTTTTTCCGTGGTATCATAATCGGCGATGACTCCCTCTTTGAGAGGGCGAATGGCTACAATGTGGCCCGGAGTCCTACCCAACATTTCCCGTGCTTCTTCGCCCACGGCGATAACCTTGTTCGTGTTACGGTCAATAGCCACTACTGATGGTTCATGGAGTACAATGCCTTTGCCCTTTTTAAAAACTATAACGCTGGCCGTGCCCAGGTCAATCCCAATATCTTCTTCAAACCACATGCGCAGTAGGCCCTCCCTACAAAAAATTCACCCAATAACCTAATTGTACCTTTTCTCGTGTAGTAAGGCTATGAATTTTCTTTTAATGACAGCAAACACAGGGGGACGTTTACTGGTGCTCGTCTCCCTGTGTTTAAGTAAATGCTAAAATTGATTATGACTGCAAATCTGCAGGATGGTGATGGGCGGCATATTTTTGGCGGGTAGCTTCACCCCCCCTAATATGTCGTTCAGCTTTATTTTTGTCTAAAATCGACTTTACCTGGTCCGCCATCTCCTGGTTAATACGAGGCAGTCTCTCTGCGACATCTTTGTGTACTGTACTTTTGCTGATCCCAAAGACTTGGGCGGTTTGTCGCACCGTATCCGAGGTATTAAGAATATGTTGCGCTACTTTAACGGCGCGTTTCCTGATATAGTTTTGCATTTCTGGCCTCCCCCTGCCCGGTAGTAGTGCCGGTATATAAAGCTCCTCAGTCCCCGGTAAGGCCTGTTCCCGGTGGGGGGAACCGGAGCGGGGTGGTTATATACCCGATACAATATATTCACCGTATCAGGAGAGGAGAACCAAAAAACCTTAATAAGGTAATTGACACCAGGAAAAATCCGCATAGTAATGTTTCAGGATCTGACGGTAATTGTTTCCTTTTTGGGCCATTCCCTGTGCTCCCCACTGGCATAAACCCAGGCCGTGACCATAACCATGACTAAATATAATCAGTTGCTGATCAGTTGTACGAAATTGCCACCGGGTGGAAGGTAATTGTAATAAGGAACGAAATTTTTCTGCGGAAAAAATTTGTTGCCCGACCTGCAGCTTGTGGATGCGTCCGCTGGGTGTTTGCTCCAATATGGTCACTGTCCCGCGGTGAATCCCGCAATGATTTAAGTCTTTCCAGGTAAAGGTCTGAATTGTTTCGTAATAGCGTGATTGCTGGCAAAAATCACAGTTTACGGATTGCAAATAGGGGGTATTGGCCGTTTCGGTACGGCCGCCACAAGTCGAATGGTAAAGCGCATCCAGGGGTTCACCTTGATAAACCATAATGGTACCACGGGTTTCTTGAACCGCCTGTTTTACTTTTCTAAGAAGCCCTTTATATGCGGGATTTAGCCTGGCATACTCCTGCTCAGATATGTAAGCCTGGCAACTGGTAATATCATCACAGAGGTCAGCCCCACCAGGATAAGGTTTTTTCTCCAACAATTTGCGCAGGGCATAAGTGCGTGCACAAATCGCTTGGGCTTTAAGCGCTTCCAGTTCAAAAGACGCGGGCATTTCTGCTGCAACAGTACCAATAAGGTATTCTTCCAGGGGGAGGCTGATAATTTTCTTTTCCCGGCTTAAATAAAGAGTAATCTGGGGTTCAGGAACCTGGGAAAAATCCCGTATGATGTAATGGAAATAACTAAAACCCAAACTTGCTAATATAAAGATGATAATAATCAGCTTTTTTAAGCGATACTTTTTTTTCATAATATTAATTTTTATTAAAAAAACCGGAGCTTATGTCTCCGGTACGCCGACTGACCTCTGGCTATAGACCCTGGCACCTAATTGGTTTAGTTTATCGGCAAAACTTTCATACCCTCTTTCAATATGTTCGCTTTCACTTATAATGGTATTCCCTCGAGCGGTTAACCCGGCAATCAGCAGGGCGGCTCCGGCCCGCAAATCGGTGGCCTTTACCCGTGCTCCACACAATTCACGGGTTCCTTTGACAATTGCGGTTCGCCCTTCTGCTTTTATTTTTACACCCATGCGTGCCAGTTCCTGAATATGCATAAAACGGTTTTCAAAAACTGATTCGGTTATTACACTGCTTCCTTGACTACGGCTTAAATAGGCCATGAACTGAGCCTGCATATCGGTGGGAAATCCCGGGTAAGGCAGCGTTTTGATATAAAGGGGTTTGATTTCTTCATTACGGTACACCCGCAAATGATTTTCGTATTCTTCCACCTGAGCACCGCTTTCGCTTAGTTTTGCGGTAATGGCCTTCAGATGTTCGGGAATTATGTCTTTTATGACAACGTTTCCGCCGGTGGCAGCAGCAGCTACCATATAAGTACCTGCCTCGATACGATCGGGAATGGGTGTATACTGACAGCCCCGTAACTTGGATACTCCATCTATCCGGATAACATTGCTCCCGGCTCCAACTATTCTTCCCCCCATACAGTTTATAAAATTGGCCAAATCCACTATTTCCGGTTCCAGAGCGGCGTTTTCTATAAATGTAGTTCCTTCCGCCATGGCAGCTGCCATCAAGATATTCTCTGTGGCCCCTACACTGGGAAAATCAAGGTAAATATGATTCCCCCGCAAGCGACGGGCACTGGCTACTATGTCTCCACTGGAAAGGGCTATGCTTGCGCCTAAAGCCTCAAATCCTTTCAAATGAAGATCGATAGGCCTGGTGCCAATGGCGCATCCACCCGGAAGAGAAATCCTCACACTTCCATGTCGCGCCAGAAGAGGTCCCATTACCAAAAAAGAGGCCCTGATCTGTCGTACCAATTCATAGGGTGGATAATTCATCTCTGGCGAACCGTCTATCGAAATGCTCTGCGGTCCAATTTCGGTCTTCAATCCCAATTGACTTATTAATTTCGTGATAATATTAACATCACGAATAAAGGGCACCCGATCAATGAAGACTTTTTCCTCACTAAGCAAAGATGCCGCCAGAATAGGTAAAATGGCATTTTTGGAAGAACTGATACTCACCTCGCCGCTTAGCCTGGCACCGCCTTCTACTATTATTTCCAGAATCATCACCTCCCATTGTCGATAATAGACACAGATAACACCGGATTAAACACAGATATATTTGTTCACAGTCAGCGTCAATCTATAGACACAGATAACACGGATTTACCGGATTTACACAGATAATTTTGTTTATTATTCCGGTTTATATATCAATTCCAAATCAGCGTCAATCCGTGTTTATATACCAATTGCATTATTCCCGTCAGCGTTAATCAGCGTCAAAAATCCGTGACATCCGTGTCAAAAACTCCTCCCGTCTTCCAGCGTCTATATGATCATTTAAAAAAACAAATTCGTGTATCTTAATTCCAATCTGTGCCATCCGTGTCTAAATATCTGGTTCATTTATTTGTCAGCGTTAGTCAGCGTCAAATCAAAAAACTCCCGTCTAATAGAACAAATCCGTGTAGATCAATCTCCAATCTATGCCATCCGTGTCTAAATCCTATTTCGTCAGCGTCTAGCGCCAATTAAAAACACT
>CAZLYH010000034.1:0-9654 GCA_964563775.1 uncultured Syntrophomonadaceae bacterium
GAAAGCGGTGCAAGCACAGGGATTTGCCCAGATAAAAATCTTTGCTATGGATGGTAGTGTAAATGTTAATGCGTGATGAAGTAAAAGCAGCGGTGGAAGCAGTGCTGTTCATACGGGGGGAACGGGTAGGCATGGATGAACTGGTCGAGTTGCTGGATGTTCCCCTGCTGGATCTAAAAGACATTTTGCAGGAGCTCATTCATGAGTATAATGAGAAACAAAGGGGCATACAGATAATGGCGGTAGCGGGAGGATACCTGATGTGTACCCACCCGGATTTTACCGAATTGATTGCCCGCATGGAAAAACCAGTACGGCGCAGGTTGTCAGGCGCAGCCCTGGAAACCCTGGCGATTATAGCTTATCGTCAACCGGTTACCCGGGCGGAAATTGAACACCTGCGGGGAGTGAAATCGGATCGGATTATTACCAGTTTGTTGGAAAGAGGTTTAATTGAGGAAGCCGGCCATAAAGAAGTACCCGGGAGACCGGTTCTATTCGTTACCGGACCAGAGTTTTTGCGCGTTTTCGGCCTAACCAGCCTTAAAGAGTTGCCCCGGTTGGAGGAGGAATCCGGAGAAGATGTCCGAAAAGTCCGTTGAAGAGGAAATAAAAATAAAAGCCCAGCAGGCTAGAGGGTTGGCCAGGTATATGAGCAGTACCCAGGACCTGGTGGAGGAGCAGATCCGCAAAGCCCAGCAGCGGGGTGAATTTGACAACCTGGAAGGAAGCGGGCGTCCGCTTGACCTGGAGGAAAACCCCTTTGAACCCGCCGAATTGCGAATGGTATTTAAAATCCTGAAAAATAATGATTTTGCGCCCTACTGGATTGAGCTGGGCAAAGAAATTGATGCTGATCTGCAAAATCTTTGGCGGGAAGTGGGGCGATTTACACGTTATACGGAGATGTTCTGCGCGGAAAAACATAGTAAAGCCGCCCAGCAACGCTATGATAAAAAAAAGGCCCGCTTCTATTTCGAACAACGTCTGGAACTGGAAAAGATAAACCGAAAAATCGTGGACTTCAATCTGCATTGTCCCACCTTTCAACTGGGACGGAGCACCATGATCATCGATAACGAGATGTATAAGGTTATTCGCCAGGTGGAAAGCGTTATTGAAGCAGCCATCCATACCAAATAGATCATATAATCAATTCAATGAATAAGCCTGCCTTCCCGGGGCAAAATAGCCCAAAACAGGAGGAAGCCGGATGCTGGTCTGGATAGTCCTGGCGGCTGTTTTATCTGCCCTTTTTATGCTTACTCTTCTATACCTTACCCTGGTGGTTTCCGCCAATTTTAACGAAAATGAGTTAAGAATTACGATTATACCTGTTTCCCCCCGCTGGAAAAAGGAATACTCCCTTGATCAGCCCTGGCGCCAAGTTGGGAAGTTTTGGAGCCAACCCCAGCCGTCCGACGAGAAGGAGGGCAGCCCCGGCCAACGGTGGAAGCCGCCAGGTGGAGTACTATCCTACCTTACCCTGGCTAAAACGATTTCCCGCAAACTGGTTGTAAAAAACCTGCAATGGGAAACTCATTTGGGAGCGGGCGATGCCGCTTATACCGCTATTTTTACCGGAGGGCTCTGGGCGTTTAAAGGCTCAGTGATTGGCTTTTTAAGTAGCCTTGCCCACCTGCAGGAAATACATATCCAGGTAATCCCCGATTACAGCCTGCGGGCCAACCTTTCCACCCGCCTTTACTGCATATTCCAGATGCGAATCGCAAATATTATCCTTGTAGCCATTTACATTTTTGTATGGATAGTCAGGGGGTTTTGGTATGGATACAGAACAAAACAAGCAGAACCATCCCATTGAAGGTCTCATGAAAACCGCCATGGAGTCAATCAAGGAAATGGTGGACGTGAACACGGTGGTTGGTGATGCGGTGGAGTCAAATGATGGCACCGTAATTATTCCTATTTCCCAGGTAGGCTGCGGTTTTGCTGCCGGCGGAGGGGAATATGAGACCAGTTCCAGCCCCAATGGCAGTAAAACAGGACAGTTGCCCTTTGCCGGCGGTAGTGGTGCTGGAGTATCGGTAAAGCCGGTAGGTTTTTTGGTGGTGAGAATGAATGATGTGCGTCTCATTTCCGTAGCCGGAAACCAATTGGCCGAGCGAATGGTGGACGCCCTGCCCCAAATGGTTGACCGCATCAGTTCCATGATGCAGAGTCGCCAGAAAGCTACTAATATCGAGATTTAGCCGCTAAGGTGACAAGGGGACGGTTGAACGTCCGATGATTCTGAAAAAACCCTATTTTGATGTATAAATATTCAGGAGTTGTTGACGAAGCATGGTAGGAACACCCTGCGAAGGCGAAGCAGCGTAAGGGGGCGAGCCCCATGGATGGGGCGAGAGTGACCCCCCGCAAGGATGCGAATGGGAACGTCCCCCTGAAGCAGCGAGACGAGCAGCTGGTGTTACCCATGCGAAGTCTTGGCGAAGGAATATTTATACATTCAAACCAGGTCGTTATTACTTTTTCAGTGGTTTCGAACGTCCCCTTGTTACTGTCCTCATCTTTTACGCCCTCGTTCTATTTCCCGCCCATGGTTCATATTTTCTAAGAAAGCCTGTCTCCTGCCCGGCCGGAAGCAGCTCTATCAAGGAGCAGAGTTGACCGGGGATTTTTCATTTGCGGCCAGGAGGGGGCGGGAAGGGAAGTGAGGGGGAGGAAGCGGTGCTCAACGCTATCTGGTTAATCCTGTTGGCCACTGGGATATTGGTGGCAGCCATAAATGGAAACATTGAAGTAGTTACGGAGGCAGCTTTGGGTGCGGCCCGTGGTGCAGTACAGGTATGTTTTGATTTGATCGGAGTTATGGCATTGTGGTTGGGCATTATGCGTATTGCTGAAAAGGCAGGAATGGTGCAGGGATTGGCCAGGTTAATGAGACCATTGATGGTGCGCCTTTTTCCCAGTGTACCCGTCAATCACCCGGCCATGGGCGCCATCATTTTGAACCTGAGCGCAAATATTCTTGGATTGGGGAATGCCGCTACCCCCTTTGGCATGAAGGCCATGCAGGAACTACAGAATTTAAACCAGGGGTCTGATAAGGCTTCCCCGGCCATGTGCACTTTTTTGGCCATGAATACCTCCTGTATTACCCTCATTCCTGCAACTATCATCGGGGTCCGCCTCTCCTTTGGTTCCTCTAATCCTGCGGAAATTGTGGGGCCTTGTATTTTCGCTACCGGTATAGCCATGTTTTTGGCGGTAACCCTGGATTACTGGTTTCGAAAGTATAGTCCCTGGAGGCGGTAAACATGTTTTATTCTCTGCTGACCCTGGTTTCAAAATGGGCAATTCCCGCGTTGCTTTTTGTAATTCCCGTTTTTGGATACCTAAAAAAAGTGCCCGTCTATGAGAGCTTTGTGGAAGGGGCGGAAGAGGGTTTTACCACCGCAGTGAAAATAATCCCTTTTCTGGTGGGCATGATGGTAGCTATTTCCGTTTTTCGTGCTTCCGGGGCTATGGACTTCATCAGCCATTGTCTTAATCCCCTCACTTCCCGGGCGGGAATTCCCTCAGAAGTACTTCCCCTGGCCATTATGAGACCCCTTTCCGGGAGTGCGGTACTGGGCCTGGCCACCGAACTCATGAAAAATTATGGCCCGGATTCATTTATAGGCAGGATTTCCTCCGTAATGCAGGGAACTACCGATACTACCTTTTTCGTACTCACTGTTTACTTTGGTGCAGTAGGCATCAAGAAATATCGCTATGCCATCGTAACCGGACTTACTGCTGACATCACCGGTTTCCTGGCTTCTGTATATATCTGTAATCTTCTTTTCCGTTGAGCCATGCATTAAAGAAGCGCTGGCGCTTAGTACAATTTGGATCCTTGACGAGTTCTTTGTCAGGTGGCTATATTGTAATTACAAGGACAAATCAATAACCTGCCGGATGAGGAGTGCGGGAGAAGGAAAGGACAGGATCCCTTTCTTTCCGAAGGAGCAAACTGGACAACAGCCGGTTGACAGTGAACCTCTCAGGTTAAAACAGGACCGTATTCCGACGGAACTCTGGAAAGCAATGCACCGAAGGAGCAAGCCCCCGTGGTGAATCTCTCAGGTTTTTGAACAGAGCAATGGCAAATGCCTTGCTCTGTTTCTGCTTTCTGACCACCGGATGGTTTTGCATAATAACCTGGCAGCGGCGGGAAAATACCGGTATAGGTAATAACTGCTGCTAGCAGGCGTACAGAAGTTGTTTGTGAGACGTACAGGAAACAGTCTGGCGGCAAAGTTAATAGCAGCGGATGAGGAGTGCGAGAGAGTTGGGGCATACCCACACCGAAGGGGTAAGCCGGGCGTTATCCACCCCCGGTGAAGCTTTCAGGTATCCGTATCGTATTCGGACGCGACTCTGGAAAGGCTTAGTACACCGAAGGAGCAAGCCCATGGGGTGAATCTCTCAGGTACGGAAACAGAGGACAAGGATTAACCATGGTCCTCATTTATTACTTTTTGGGGGTTTTTACCAATGGCCACCGGCGAGGTACTTATCATAAGTAACAATCCTCTGGTAAAAAATATTGATAATGTTCAGGTTTGTTTTGTGACGGGAGGCTGCCGGGATGTTTTCAACCGGGCGCTGCAGATGGCGGCCAGCGGTTATTCCCTGCTTAGTCACCCGCTGGCCGGTAATATTCAAATGCATCAAAATCCTTATCGTTCCTTTTTAATGGGCCGGCCTTGCCCCTATAAACCGGATCCCACGTTTAGATGGTTGAACAGCTTTCTGGACAAAATTGAAGAACTGGAAGAAAAGCAAATACCTCCGGGAAATGCCCGGCTTTTTCAAGAGGATCTGCAATTTATGGATTTTGAATTGCTCAGTAAGGCAATGGAAAGGTAGGTGCTGGTGTGGAAAACGTTTATGACCTCCTGGTCTTGGGGGGGGGGCCGGCAGGGCTGGCTGCAGGTATGTACGGAGCACGGGCGCGAATGAACACAGCTATCCTCGAAAAAGGCCGGCCCGGCGGGCAGGCTGCTACCACTGAAGACCTGGAAAATTACCCCGGTTTTGGCCGGGGGACTACGGGACCTGGACTGACCCGGGCCATGGCCGATCATGCCCGGGAATTTGGCGCCCAGTTTATCGCCGATACTATTGTATCCCTGGATCTTAAGGCCAACCCCAAAAAAGTGGTGGGGCGTAAGGGTGAATACTATGGCAAAGCCATGGTTTATGCCCTGGGGGCCGAACCGCGCATGATTAAAGTGCCCGGAGAGGGGAAACTGCGCGGTAAAGGGGTAAGCTATTGCGCTACTTGTGATGCCGACCTGTTTGAAGAATTGGACGTGGTGGTGGTTGGCAGCGGCGATGCGGCTATTGAAGAAGCCGAATATCTGAGTAAATTTGCTGAAAACGTCACCGTTATTGTCATTCATGAGGAAGGAAAGGTTGATGCCAATCAGGTTTCCTTTGAGAGGGCTCTGCAAAATCCCAAATTAAAATGGGTTTGGAACTCCACTGTAAAGAGTATTAACGGAGAAGAATTGGTGGAAAATGTAACCCTCAAAAACATTAAGACCGGAGAAGAGACCGACTATCCCACCAATGGGGTTTTCATCTTCATTGGTACTCAGCCTATTACGCAGATACTTGATGGACAAGTAGCCCTGAACCCGTATGGCTATATACTTACCGATGAAAAAATGGCCACCAGTATCGAGGGGGTTTTTGCCGCCGGAGATGTGCGTGAGAAGTATCTGCGCCAGGTAGTAACTGCTGCAGCAGATGGAGCCGTAGCTGCCGTAGCCGCAGAAAAATATGTACACGAGACGGAATTGTGGGACCGCGAGGTCCTGCGAGCTGCCAAACCGGTTGTAGTCGCCTATTACAACCCTACCGACATGGCCGGCACGGAAAAGGTAGGAATAGTGGACGGTTTTGTGCGTAAAAACAACGACCGGTTGTCACTGGTCAAGGTCGATGCTACCCGTAACGAACTAGTAGAGCGGCGCTACCACATTGCAGTTGACAATTTGCCGCTGGTCCATCTTTTTGTCGGCGGCGAAATCAAGGCGTCCCTGGAAGAAGTTAGTGAAGCCGGACTCCGGCAAATGATCGACCGGGTATTGGGTTAAGTAAAAAGGAGGATGACAGGATGATTGAAGTCGACAAGGAAAACTTCGAACAAGAAGTCATGCAGGCTGGTGGCGTGGTCATGGTGGATTGGTGGGGTCCCAAATGTGAACGTTGTCTGGAACTAATGCCCCATGTGGAGGAACTGGCTCGCAAATACCAGGGCAAAATGAAATTCTGCTCGGTAAACACCTCGGGCAGCCGGCGCTTGGCAATTAGTCAAAAAGTGCTGGGCCTGCCCGCTATTCTGTTCTACCGGAATGGAGAGAAAGTCGATGAGATATCGGGACAGGAAATCGCTCCTGAGGATATTGAGGCCAAAATAAAGCAATACGCTGATTAGAAGGGTGGTTTCATAATTGCAACTGAAACTGGGACACATTTTCGTAAAGGATGTTCAGTTTGGCCCGGAAACTGAATACAAAAACAACACGGTCTATGTAAACAAACAGGAATTACTGTCCATTCTCCAGGATGAGCGCCTTTCCCAAATTGACCTGGAAATTGTCCGCCCCGGTGAATCGGTGCGCATCTGCCCGGTCAAAGACGTCTTGGAACCCCGGGTCAAGGTGGAAGGGCCTGGAGAGATCTTCCCGGGTTTCTTCGGTAATGCGGAAATGGTGGGAGAAGGCCGGACCCATGTCTTTAAGGGGATGACCGTAGTAACTGCCGGGCAAATGGTGGGGTTCCAGGAAGGAATCATTGATATGACTGGACCGGGCGCTGATTACAGCCCCTTTTCCCAGACCATCAACCTGGTAGTGTCCTGTGATGCGGTTAAAGGACTTCCCCAGCACGAGCACGAGGATGCCATCCGCATAGCCGGCTTAAAAGCGACCCGCTACGTTGCCGAAGCTGCTCGCAACGTACAACCGGATGAAGTACTGACTTTTGAGACCAAACCGCTGCCTGAGCAGTTGCAGGCTTATCCAGACCTTCCCCGAGTGGCTTATGTCTATATGCTGCAAACCCAGGGACTGCTCCATGACACGTATCTCTATGGAGTGGATGCCAAGAAAATTCTGCCTACACTTCTTTATCCCACCGAAGTAATGGATGGTGCGATTATCAGCGGCAATTGTGTTTCCGCCTGTGATAAAAATACCACCTACCATCACTTGAACAGCCCGGTTATCTATGACCTCCTGGCTCGCCACGGCAAAGACCTGAACTTTGTGGCGGTGGTAGCTACCAATGAGAATGTAACCCTGCTTGATAAAGAACGCAGTTCCAACTTTACTGCCAAATTGGTGGGCAGCCTGGGAGTAGACGGAGTCATTATTAGCGAAGAAGGCTTTGGCAACCCGGATGCCGATCTCATTATGAACTGCCGCAAAATTGAAGCCCAGGGCATTAAGACCGTTCTCATCACCGATGAGTATGCGGGCCGTGACGGGGCTTCCCAGTCGCTGGCCGACAGTAATAAAGCAGCGGATGCAGTAGTGAGCGGCGGCAATGCCAACGCCCTTATTAAGCTTCCCCGCTTGGACCGGGTCATAGGCCATATCGATGCAGTAAATGTCATCGCCGGTGGTTTTTCCGGTTCACTTCAATCAGATGGCTCGGTGGTGGTGGAAATCCAGGCTATTACCGGTGCTACCAACGAACTTGGTTTTAACAAAATGGGCGCAATCGCTTTCTAAGAAAGGAGAAAACGATGGAAAAGCAATTTTTTGCCGACAAGAAAATCTGTATCCTGGGAGACCGGGATGGAATTCCCGCACCTGCCATAACCGCCTGCATGGAAACGGTGGGAGGAGAAGTCATCTTTAGCAGTACTGAATGCTTTGTTTGAACTGCCGCCGGGGCCATGGACATGGCCAATCAAGCCCGCATCAAGGAAGCTGCAGAAAAGTTCGGAACCGATAATGTGGTGGTAATATTGGGAGCGGCCGAAGCCGAATCGGCAGGTCTGACGGCGGAAACCGTCATGGTGGGTGATCCCACCTTTGCCGGACCGCTAACTAATGTTGAACTGCACCTGCCTGTTTTCCACATTTTCGAACTCAAGGATCTTATTGATCCCCAGGTTTATGAAGAGCAGATTAGCATGATGGAAATGGTGGCAGACGTTGATGAAGTTAAAGCTGAAATGGAACGCATTAGGCAGGAATGCCAGTAAAAAAGGGAGTTGAATGGATATGGCCGATATTCGGGTGGTCCATTATCTGAACCAGTTCTTTGGGCAGATCGGCGGAGAAGAGAAAGCCGACATTCAGCCCTTCAGCCAGGAAGGGGCAGTGGGTCCGGGAACGGCACTGGAAAAAGCTTTGGACCAGGACATGAAAATTGTAGGGACAGTTATCTGTGGGGATACCTACTTTAATGAAAACCTGGAGGAAGCTGCTGGCCAGGTGGTTGAGCTGGTGGCCCGGTTTAAGCCCGATCTCCTCATAGCCGGACCGGCTTTCAATGCCGGACGTTACGGTATGGCTTGTGGGGGAGTTTGCGTTGCTGTCAAAGAAAAGCTAAATATTCCAGTAGTCACGGCTATGTACGAGGAAAACCCGGGAGCCGACATGTACCGCAAAGACATCTATATTGTTAAAACTGGCAACTCAGCCGCCCAGATGCGTAAGGCTATCCCGTCACTGGCCCGGCTGGCCAGTAAACTGGCCCGTGGTGAAGTTTTCGGTTCTCCAGCGGAAGAGGGGTACTTGGCCCGGGGCATCCGCCAGAATGTTTTCCACAAAGAGCGCGGCTCGGCTCGGGCGGTGGATATGCTGGTAAAGAAACTCAAGGGGGAAAAATATGAAACCGAATACCCCATGCCGCTTTTTGATCGGGTTGATCCCCGTCCGGCAGTAAAAGATATAAAGAAGGCAAAAATTGCTCTGGTTACGTCCGGAGGAATTGTTCCTAAAGGAAATCCTGACCGAATTGAGTCTTCCAGTGCTTCCAAATTTGGCCGTTACAGTCTCAAAGGAGTAACCAATCTCACCGAGGAAACCTACCAGACTGCACATGGAGGCTATGACCCGGTTTACGCTAATGCTGATGCCGATCGGGTACTGCCGGTGGATGCCATGCGTCAATTGGAACAGGAGGGTGCCATTGGCAGTCTCCATGAAGTTTATTATGCCACCGTGGGTAATGGCACTTCAGTGGCCAATGCCAAGAAGTATGCCCATGCGATTGGGGAAGAACTGAAAAATGAAAATGTGGATGCCATTATCCTCACCTCTACCTGAGGGACCTGTACTCGTTGCGGTGCAACGATGGTAAAGGAACTGGAAAAGGTGGTAAATGTCCCAGTCGTGCATATATGTACGGTAGTGCCGATATCCCTTACAGTAGGGGCCAACCGTATTGTGCCGGCGGTGGCTATCCCGCATCCTCTGGGCAATCCCCAGATAGGGCCGGATGAAGAGTTTACCCTGCGGAAAAAAATAATTGAAAATGCGCTAAGAGCATTAACCACCGAAGTTACGGAGCAAACTGTTTTTTAAAAAACAAAACGGGTGATGAATCTCCTGACCGTAAGTCGGGAGATTCATCATATTTAGAGTGATTCTACTGCCAAACCAAACCCCTGTAGGGATG
>CAZLYH010000034.1:9754-20019 GCA_964563775.1 uncultured Syntrophomonadaceae bacterium
AGAAACACCCTGCCCAGGCGAAGCACAGTAGAATCAGCAGTAACTTTAGCTTTTCATTATGCGCTAGGGAGGTAAGTAATTTGAATTATCCTGTTATTCGCGCTGCTGGTTATATCCTGGTTCATGCTCCCAATATTTTGCTTGAGCATGGTACCACTATAACCATGGAAAAGAGCAAGAATCCAGATTCTGAATACCTGCGGCTTTTGAAAGACCGGCTGCGCAGTTTTGAAGAAGCCGTGAATTATGCTCCCAACCAGGTCTATATTGGCAATCTGGAACCAGCTGATCTGGGAAAAATAGAAAAACCCTGGTACAGTAATCCGGTCCAAGGTGAAAAAGAAGGTCGCTTCGGTAAAATCATTGAGGAAATCGATTTTTACGGCGTAATGAAAATTGCCGACAGTTTTAACCTGGTGGCCTTGACCGAAGAATTTGCTCCCCTGGTCAAAGAACGTCTTTCCCATACCGATCTGTTTTCCCCAGCGCAACTGGCCCTACTGGACAAAAATAGTCCGGCAGCTGAGCTGCAAAAGTTGGTTAACGCCGGTGAGGCCGAGGGGCTATACCTGGAAGGAGAACTGGTGGGATGCGTCCGGGAAGCACATGCTACTGATCCTAATTTAAGTGCCCATGTAGTTTTCGAAAACCTGGTGGCGAAGGCGTCCGGAGTCCTCGCTCTGAAAAGCCTGCTGGTCAAGAACCATATTGCTGCTGCCGAAGTTGATTACATTATAGAAACTTCTGAAGAGGCCATCGGTGACATGAACCAAAGAGGTGGTGGAAACCTGGCCAAGGCCATCGGGGAAATCGCGGAGTGCGAAAATGCCTCCGGTGTAGATATGCGTGCCTTCTGTGCGGGGCCTGCCCATGGGCTGGTTACGGCTGCGGCTTTGGTGCAATCGGGGATTTTCCGCAACGTAGTGGTAATGGCCGGAGGCTCCAGTGCCAAACTGGGCATGAACAGCCGTGATCATGTCAACAAGGGCCTGCCGGTTCTGGAGGACATGGTGGGGGGCTATGCTATTTTGGTTAGTGAAAACGACGGAGCAAGTCCGGTGATCCGCAGTGATATTATTGGCAAACATAAGATTTCCTCCGGTTCCTCCCCTCAAGCAGTAATTCAGGCCATTGTGGTGGAGCCCCTGGAAAAGGCGGGAATGAAAATAGCTGACGTGGAAGTCTATGCCCCTGAACTGCAGAACTCCGAGATTACAGTTCCCGCTGGCGCTGGAGATGTTCCTCTGGCTAATTATAAAATGATCGCGGCTATGGCAGTAAAACGCGGTGAAATCGAAAAGGCTGAGCTGGCTGCATTTGCCGCCCGCCACGGGGTACCCGGTTTTGCACCTACACAGGGTCACATTCCCTCCGGAGTTCCCTTAATAGGGCACATTCGTAACGCCATGCTGGACGGGAAAATGAAAAACGCCATGATTATTGGCAAGGGCAGCCTATTTCTAGGGCGGATGACCGATCTGTTTGACGGAATCAGCTTTATTATTCAAGCCAACAGTGGTGAAAAAGGGCAAGAAAACGTTGACCTGGAGACCTTCAAAAAAGAAGTTGGAACAATGCTGGCCCAGGCCATGCAGGAAGTATCGGAAAAACTTCTGGGGAGGTGAGGTAAATGGAAAGAATGTACAGACAACTAACCGGTGAAGTTTTGGCGGAAACTGCCCGAATTCTAAAAAGCGGCCAACCAGTAAAAAAAACTCGGGTGGGGCTGACTACTCTGGGGAGCGAAGTGCCCCTGGCTGATCTGGTTCAGGGTGCTCGCCTGGCCATGGAGAGAAATAATGGCCTGGAGGTGGTTCTAATTGGCCCACCTGCTCCGGAAAGCAATTTGACTGTCTATGAGGCCAACAATGAAGAAGATGTACACCATTCCCTGGAAGATCTTTTGGATAGTGGGGAATTGGATGGTGTGGTAACCATGCATTACCCCTTTCCTATTGGAGTAGCAACTGTAGGACGGGTAGTAACCCCGGCCCGAGGACGGGAAATGTTTATCGCCACCACTACCGGGACCAGTGATACGGACCGCATTCAGGCCATGGTTAAAAATACGGTATATGGAATTGCTGTGGCCCGGGCTAACGGGATAGAGAATCCCCGGGTAGGCATTCTAAATGTTGAAGGGGCGCGGCAGGTGGAACGGCACCTGAAAGCAATGCAGGAACGCGGTTATAATTTTACCTGGGGCGAATCCTCTCGATCTGATGGTGGACAGGTAATGCGTGGAAATGATTTAATAATGGGTAGTGTAGATGTACTGGTAACCGACACCTTAACCGGAAATATTCTCATGAAAATGTTTAGCGCCTTTGGCAGTGGTGGGAACTATGAGACCAGCGGTTACGGTTATGGTCCCGGGGTGGGAAAGGATTTTGACCGTTTAATCTGCATTTTGTCTCGAGCCTCCGGAACTCCCGTAGTTGCTGGTGCAATTGAGTTTTGTGCCTCAGTGCACCGGGGTGGCCTGGCCCAAATTAAAAAACAGGAAATTTCGCGGGCAGAAAAAGCCGGCTGGATCGTGCCAGCAAACAAAGTGGAGAACCGGGAAACGGAAGAGGAAATAAAGGCTCCACCGGTCAAAGTCGCCGACAGCCAGATTGCCGGCATCGATATACTGGAAATTGACGATGCGGTACGGGCGCTATGGAAGAATCAAGTCTTTGCCGCCAGCGGTATGGGGTGTACCGGTCCCGTAATCCTGATAGCGGGGGAGGACCGGGATAGAGCCATCCAAGTATTAAAAGAAGCTCAGTTTTTGTAAAGAATGTTGCAGAAACCTGAACCGGGTTGGGAACCCCGACCAGTTCGCAGTTGCGGGCAAAGTAGCAGGTGTGGGGGAGGTTGCCGAAAGAAGGAGGAGTTCAGTGAAAAGCGATATTGAAATTGCACAGGAAGCAACCATGAAGCCTATACGGGATGTGGCCGCTTCTATTGGCCTGAGTGAAGATGATATTGAACTTTACGGAAAGTATAAGGCCAAGGTTTCGCTGGAAGTCTGGGAAAGGCTTAAGAACAAGCCCGACGGCAAACTGGTCCTGGTGACGGCTATTACGCCCACACCGGCCGGGGAGGGAAAAACCACCAACACCGTTGGCCTGGGGCAGGCCTTGAATCGTCTCGGGAAAAAAGCCATTATTGCCTTGCGAGAGCCTTCCCTGGGACCCAGCTTTGGAGTAAAAGGCGGTGCTGCTGGTGGTGGCTATGCCCAGGTAGTTCCTATGGAAGATATTAACCTTCATTTTACCGGCGACATACATGCCGTTAGCACCGCGCACAACCTTTTAGCGGCCATGCTGGATAATCACCTTCATCAGGGGAACAACCTGAATATAGACCCCCGTCAGGTGGTCCTGCGCCGGGTAATGGACCTGAATGAACGGGCCTTGCGCAACATCGTCCTGGGGCTGGGGGGGAAAATCAATGGGGTTCCACGGGAGTCGGGATTTGATATCAGTGTTGCATCAGAGGTTATGGCAGCTCTCTGTCTGGCCACCGATCTGATGGATTTAAAGGAACGGTTCAAACGTATTGTGGTAGCTTATACCTATGATGGCCGGCCGGTAACCGCAGATGATCTAAAGGCGGCTGGATCTATGGCCTTGTTAATGAAAGATGCCATTAAACCCAATCTGGTTCAAACGCTGGAGAATACACCGGCCTTTGTACATGGCGGACCTTTCGCCAATATTGCCCATGGTGCCAACAGTATTATGGCTACGCAGATAGGACTGAAACTGGCCGATTACCTGATCACCGAGGCCGGATTCGGTGCTGATCTGGGGGCGGAGAAGTTCTTTGATATTGTTTGCCGCTATGGGGAGCTTAAACCAGACGCAGTAGTCCTGGTAGCGACTATTCGCGCCCTGAAAAACCATGGTGGAGTTCCCAAAGATCAGCTTTCCGAACCCAACCTGGAGGCTTTGGCCAGAGGGGCGGAAAATCTGGAAAAACAATTGGAAAACATTCAAAAATATGGCCTGCCTGTAGTAGTGGCTATTAACGAATTTCCCACTGATACAAACGAAGAGATGGAACTGGTGGTCGAAAAATGCCGTGCTTTGGGGGCCGAAGTGGCGGTTTCGCGGGTATGGTCAGAAGGAGGCGCTGGCGGCGAGGAACTGGCGCAAAAGGTGATCGCTGCTGCGGAAAAAACCAGTGATTTTCAGTATCTATATCAGCTAAACCTGCCCATAAAAGAGAAAATTGCTGCCATTAGCCGGGAAATATACGGTGCTGATGGTGTGGATTACTCCGCAGAGGCCGAGCGTACCATTAAAAAGCTGGAGGAAATGGGCTACGGCGATCTACCGATCTGTATCGCCAAAACACAATATTCGCTCTCTGATGATCCAGATAAAAAAGGCCGTCCGCGGGACTTTAAAGTAACCATTCGCGAAGTACGTCTATCGGCCGGAGCCGGCTTTGTGGTCGCCCTGGCAGGAACGGTAATGACCATGCCAGGACTTGGCAAGACCCCGGCGGCAGAAAAAATAGACATTCTTCCCAATGGAGAAATCGTGGGATTGTTTTAAAGAACTGTCTCAGGGCATCGAAAAAGATGACACCCCGTAAGAGCGAGCAAATAAAAGCAAGGTAATCGGAAGCACGTGATGGAGCCGTACATACTGTACGGCGATAGAACGGACTTTCCGAAGCCTTTTTTGGCCTGAAGCTGCCCGATAAAGGGCAGTTTTTTTTTGCGGTTTTTTAACACCTGATCTTATGCGGGTGTGGCAGATAATACCAAGAATAGCGCCATTGAAACGGAACGATACTAAACCTGATATATTTTGGAAGGATGTGATAGGAGCGAGCAATATTATCTCATTAGAGTTTAAGTACAAACTCGGTCCAGAAGCGGGGCTGATTTATTAAGACTTAAAGGAGGGCATTCAGTTGGCAACTACGGATACCAGATGCAAGGTTAAATCTTGTGCATTTCATCACACCCAGGAAAAATGCGCTGCCGGCGAAATCCAGGTAGAAACCGGTGGAGGACAGGCTTTCTGTGATACCTTCTATCCCCAGGACGTGAACAAACAGCCCATGACCGGGCGCGGCGAGGTGCGTACTCATTTACGCCTAAGTACCGATGCATCAGGCGATGTAATGGGTGATGACAACCTGGGTGTAAACCTTGCTGACGCCACCCACATGGACGTTGAGAACAGCAGTAATCTGATACCGGTAGTGGGATGCAGTGCTGTGGACTGCAGCTACAATGACCATGGGATCTGTTTCGCAGATGAAATAACCATTGATGGTCCCCGGGCTGATATTTCCACCGATACCCGTTGTGCCACCTACGAACCGGTTGAATAGCACCAGCAGAAGAAGATTGGAGGAATGAGGATGCAACAGGAACCCCTGGTCTACCCCTATATTCCCAATACGGTTCCCGAAATCAAGGCCCAAATGATGCAGGAAGTTGGCATTTCCGATGTGATGCAGCTCTACGAGGAGATTCCGGAAAACCTTAAATTCCATCAAGAAATGAAGCTTCCCTCTCCCATTTTGGATGAGTATTCCATTAAAAGACATACCGACAAACTTTTAAACAAAAATCTCAATGCCAGCGATCATTTATGTTTCCTGGGAGCGGGATGCGCTCAGCATTACGCCCCGGCGGTCTGTGACGAAATTGCCAACCGAGGTGAATTTCTGACTGCTTACGTAGGCGAATCCATGGGTGACCATGGAAAATGGCAGGCTTTTTTTGAATACTGTAGTCTCATGGCTGAAATGACCGATATGGAGATCTTGAGTATCCCTATGTACGACGGATTCCAGGCGGCTTCAAGTTCACTGCGGATGGCCAATCGGATTAATGACCGTTATAAAGTACTGGTGCCGGGTACCATCAATCCGGATATGCTCATGGTTATTAAAAACTACCTGCATTCAGCCACCCGTCCCATCGAGATAGTAAGCGTAAACTGGGATAAGAATACAGGTTTGATGGACCTGAATGACCTGAAAGCCAAGCTGGGCAACGATGTGGCGGCGGTCCTGCTTGAAAACCCCAGCTATCTTGGATTCTTCGAGAGTCAGGCACAGGAAATCGGCAATTTGACTCGCCAGGCGGGCGCGGAATTTGTTGTCTATACAGATCCCATTAGCCTGGGGGTTGTAGAAGCTCCAGCCAACTACGGAGCCACTATTACCTGTGGAGATTTTCATACCCTGGGATTGCATATGGGGGCAGGAGGTTGTCAGGGCGGTTTTATCGCCACCCATGATGACATGAAGTATATAGCCGAGTTCAAAGACCTCATGTTCGGTTTAACCGAAACCACCGCTAAAGGCGAATATGGCTTTGGGGAAGTCCTCTACGAACGCACTTCCTATGGGTCACGCGACAAGGGTAAAGAATTCACAGGAACCAGTACCGGCCTCTGGGCGATTACTGCCGGCGTTTACCTGTCTCTTATGGGGCCCAAGGGCATGCAGGAAGTAGGTACTACCATTATGCAGCAGGCCCAGTATGCCGCCAAGAAACTAAGCCGGATCCCCGGGGTGCAGGTGCGCTTAAATACCCCCTTCTTTAAGGAGTTCGTGGTTAACTTTGATATGACCGGAAAGACGGTAGCCCAGGTTAACAAAGGCCTGCTTCAGTATAAGATTTTCGGGGGAAAAGACCTTTCCCAGGAATTCAGCGAGTTGGGGCAGAGTGCCCTCTTTTGCGTAACCGAGGTGCACACCAAAGAAGACCTTGACAAGCTGGCTTATGCCATTCAGGGAGCCGTGAGCCAGGCATAACGGCCCACTACTAATATAGAAAGGGATGAAAGTGGATATGGGTAGAGACCCTCAAACTTTGTTGCGGAAATTCCACCAGGCCAGGTGGGATGAACCCATTATCTTTGAACTAAGCGTACCCGGCGAACGGGGAATTCTAGTTCCGCAGGCCGAACCGGAAGTGGTTCAGGAAGTAGGAAATGGTGTTGGAGTTCTGCCTGGCTTCCTGCAGCGCAAGAAAGCTCCCGCCCTGCCAGAGGTCAATCAGATGCGGGTAAACCGCCACTATTACCATCTGTCTCAGGAGACCCTGGGGACCGACGTTACTATCGATATTAGCCAGGGGACCTGTACCATGAAGTACAGTCCCAAGGTCCAGGAACACATTGCTTCCCGCCATCCGGGCATCACCGAGGTACATCCCTTGCAGGATCCATGCACCATGCAGGGTATTCTGGAAATTTACTATAAGGTGGAACAGTTTCTAAAAGAAGTATCCGGTCTGGATTACTTCACTTTCCAGCCCGGTGGCGGCGCTCATGCCGTATTTACCAATGCCTCCATTATTCGGGCCTATCACGAGGCGCGCGGAGATCGTAAGCGGACGGAAATCATCACCACTATGTTCTCCCACCCCTGCGATGCCGCTACCCCTAATACAGTAGGTTTCAAGGTAATCACCCTGATGCCGGATGAAAGCGGCTATCCTGACCTCGAGGCTATGAAGGCGGCCCTCTCTGAGCGGACCGCCGGGATAATGATTACCAACCCGGAGGACACCGGAATATATAATCCGCGAATTGAAGAATACGTTCGTGCTGCTCATGCCGTAGGAGCCATCTGCTCATATGATCAGGCCAACGCCAATGCGGTTTTGGGAATTGCCCGCGCCCGTGAAGCGGGGTTTGACTTGTGTCACTTTAATCTGCACAAAACCTTCTCCGCACCACATGGGTCGATGGGGCCGGCTACTGGAGCTACGGGTGTGAAAGAGTTCCTGGCCCCTTATTTGCCGGTGCCGCGGGTGGAATATGACGGACAAAAATATCATCTTAACCACAACTATCCTGAGAGTATTGGCAAAGTCCGTTCTTTCTTCGGAAACTTTAACGTGGTTCTAAAGACCTACATGTGGATTATGCAGCATGGGGCGGCTGGTCTCAAAGAAGCTGCCATTTGTTCGGTCTTGAACAATAACTATATGCAAAAGAAAATCGCGCAAATTCCTGGAGTGGTGATCCGCTACGCTGAGGGCAAGCGCCGACTGGAGCAGGTTCGCTACAGCTGGGAGAAACTCTATGAGGACACTGGCTGCGGAACTGACGATGTGAATCGCCGCCTGGTTGATTTCGGCATCGAACACTATTGGACTTCCCATCACCCCTGGGTGGTGCCCGAGCCCTTTACCCTGGAACCCTGCGAATCTTACAACAAGGATGACATTGACGAGTATGTAGCCGTACTGAAGGAAATTTCCCGTGAGGCCTATGAAGATCCGGAGTTTGTTAAAGGTGCTCCTTACAATGCTGCCAGCCATAAGCCACTCCATCCGGCCATCGACGATCCCGAATTGATCTTTGTTAGCTGGAGACAGTATCAAAAGAAAAAGGGTTCGAAATAATCCCTCTGTACCGGCTCCCGGTGGTCCCGGGGGCCGGGTTTACAATAAATTTTGAGCGGTGATTTCATGAAGAAATTAGGTTTAATCGTTAATCCGGTCGCCGGAATGGGTGGGCGAGTTGGCCTGAAGGGCAGTGATGGCATCGAAATTTTGGAAAAGGCCCGGCAAATGGGAGCCCAACCCGAGTCACCGCGCCGAGCGGTGGAAGCCCTGAAGGCTATCACCAGTGCAGTGAAAGATATCGAAATTCTTACCTACTCGCACGAGATGGGTGAGGATGAAGCCCGCGAGGCGGGTCTGAACCCCAAGGTCATTGGCACCATTGAAAGTGGGGCTACTACCCCGGAAGATACGATCAGAGCCGCACGGGATATGAAGGAACAGAAAGTTGATTTGCTCCTTTTTGCTGGTGGAGATGGCACAGCTCGCAACATATATGCGGCTATCGGACCTTCCATTCCGGTTCTGGGAATCCCTGCCGGGGTTAAAATCCATTCAGCAGTATATGCCATTAATCCCCGCAGTGCCGGAGAAGCAGCCGTTCTCTACCTGCAGGGTCAGGCAGTCAACATTCGTGAAGCCGAAGTCATGGATATCGACGAGGAAGCCTTCCGGGCGGGCCGTGTAAGCGCAAAGCTCTATGGATACCTGCGGGTACCGGAACTGAAAAAATTTGTACAGAGTGTCAAATCAGGAGCACGTTCTGAAAAGGCGGAGCTGGAAGGAATGGCAGCTTACGTCATTGCCAATATGGAACCAAATGTGCTTTATATCATTGGCCCGGGCACCACAACCCGGAGTATCATGGAGCAGCTCGACTTGCCTAACACCTTGCTGGGTGTTGATGTGATTCTTAACCGCCAGGTGGTGGCCAATGATGTCGGCGAAGAAGAACTTTACCGGATACTGGGAAATCATCCGGCCAAGATCGTAGTAACGGCCATTGGAGGACAGGGGCATGTATTTGGGCGAGGTAATCAGCAAATTAGCCCCCGCGTCATTGGCAAGGTGGGCAAAGACAATATTATCGTGGTAGCCAGCAAAGACAAGCTGGTGGCTTTGCAGCCTTCCCCGCTTTTAGTTGATACCGGTGATCCCGAGCTGGACCGGGAATTATCCGGATACGTACGCGTAATCACTGGCTGGGAAGACATGGTCATGTATAGAATCAGTTCCTAAAAGGCAGTTCAAATTAATTAAAGGAGGAATACTATGGCACGAGGTCTGGAACTGTTCCAACAAAGCGCAGTGGGTTTTACCCGTCAGATCAGCCCCTGGGACACCATGGTCTATTCAACGGTTAACCCCGGTCTGATGTATGCGCTGGTTTACCTGATGTGGGCGCCTTTCCTCTACCCTGGGGCACATATGCCGTGGGCCATTGTCACAGTGGCCCAGATGTTTGTCATTGCCGGCCTTTACTGGCTACTGTCAGTTGCCATGCCCAGGCAAGGGGGGGAATATATCTACATTAGTCGTATCTTGCATCCCGCGCTGGGATTGGCCTCCAGTTTTATGATTTCCTTTACCGCTATTTCCTGGACCGGGGTTTGCACCGACTGGGCCTTAAAATATGCCCTGGTGGAGTTTTTCGCTTCTTTGGGGATTATTAGCGGGAATCCCGCCTATTTTCAGTGGGCACAATTCCTTAACCAGGCCTGGATGCGTACCCTGCTGGGTACAGCCCTGATTTTAATCATCTGGTATGTGTTCTATAAGGGCAGCCGGGCCATGATGAAAATGTCCTGGATGGCCCTGCTGGGAACCGCTATGGGAGCCATAGCATTTATTGTGGCTTTTGCGATTACTCCGGCGGGCCAATTTGCTACTAACTTTACTCAGCTGACCGGCCTAAATTACAATGATGTCATCCCTCTGGCGGTAGCTG
>CAZLYH010000035.1:0-19767 GCA_964563775.1 uncultured Syntrophomonadaceae bacterium
AACCTGAGCGATTTGCTTGTCTTTCTCCCGGGTGTTTCCCCAGTGAAGAATGTCCTCTCTCCAACAAGCTGTCAAAAATCAGAGCAGTCTTAAACCCACCCGGCCCCCGCGGATAATGGGCATAGGGACTGGGATACCCCCAGTCACCCCCCCAGGCGAATTACGTCCACAGTACCCTGGGGTTGGTCTTTATTCACCACCTCAGGCGTCTCTTCCCGGGCACAACCCGCCGTGAAGGTGGTCAGTAGTAAAAGCAACCCTAAAATTACCAGGCTATATTGCCTTGTTTTCACTTGTTTCACCTCACACTCTTGGAATAAAGAGTTAAAAGATCTCTTGTACGTGCCAGAGCATCATACCCTGGCAAACCCGATTTTCCTGTCGGTAAACTCCCTGAACTGCACGATCCTCTATGTATCTGGTGATAATTCCTCGTTCCTCCGGGGTAATCTCCAGGTAGCTCCAGAAAAAGGTGCACAGCTCTTCCACCGCCTTTTCCACCGGCTCTTCCTGAACCCAATTGGAAAACACAAAGCGGAGTTCAGGCCGATAGCCCATAGAGTATACCAGTCCGAAGGGATATAGAATATCACCGGGATTGGCGCCCATTTCCTCCCCAAAAAACATCTGCCATAGCTCGCGCTGCGCCTGGCCCCATCTCGGCCCGGAAAAAGCGCTTAGATAGCAGTAACCGTGGGAGGCGCCTATCAATTTGTCCAGTGTCTCCGGGTCCTGCACCCCGGGGGTCATGGAAGCGAAGGCCAGGTCGTATTTTCCTTCCATTGCATCTCTGGACAGGTCCACCTCCTGCCAGGTTTTAGTTATAATCTGTACATTATCCACTTGCTCCTCCTGCAAGCGTTGCTGTAGAAGCTTCACCATCTCTGAGGCCGGCTCCAGGGCGGTGACACTCCGGCTGCGACCGGCCATCGCCAGAGTATAATTGCCCGGCCCGGAGCCGATATCCAGAACATCGGCCTGCGGATGCAAGGCGCCCTTTTCCTCCAGCCACGTAACCAAGGATTGCCTTTTTTTTCGGGCCTCTTCATCACCGGTTTTATGGGCAAAATTTCTGGCACGCCGATTCCAATTCTTCACCAGTTCTGCTTCGCTGCGCATCACCCGGCGCTCCAGGGCATAAGCCTCCCGTGCGTTACGCCAGAGTTCCAGCCAATACTCCCGATCACCGGCTGGATAGAAACAGGGGTGCATCATTTAAAACCTCCTTTCACAGAAAAAACCAAGAAAGTTGGACTAGTTATAAGTCCAAACCTTCATGGTTTTTTGTATCATACATCTGTTTTTTTGCTTTTAGCTTTGGCGTAAACTCCGTAACCCACTGGGGGGAATTCATTCCCCTTTTTGTTATGGCCAGGTCTACTTTAAAGGTCTATTCGTCATAACTCCCCATATTTCCTGCCTGCAAACTACTAAATATAGCTTCAAATAATAACGAAGTCAAAGGAAGCTATTTTACCGCACCCTGGTACGAGACCGCGTTCTTTCCCGCTTCCTTGGCAGCATAGAGCCCGGTGTCGGCTACTTTAACCAGATCCAAAAAGGTGGCAGCGTCGGTGGGGTAAATGGCAATGCCGGCGGAAATGGTGCATCCTTCCAGGTTATTTTCCACGTTGCCGCGCAGACGTTCGCCTACATAGCAAGCATCTTTTAAGGTTGTGTTGGGAAGGACCAGGAGAAACTCGTCCCCGCCGTATCGGCCCACCGCATCCAGATTGCGGATACTGCTGGCAGCTATTTTTGCTACCTGCTGCAGGAAATAGTCTCCCATGGTATGGCCTTTGGTGTCATTAATTTGCTTGAAATCGTCTATATCAAAGAGAATCAAGGAGAAAGAACTGGTTTTTTTTCTTGTTAACAGGTCTTCGATGAAATCAGTAATGCCAGCCTTGTTATAGACACCGGTCAAATGGTCGGTTTTAGTGGTTTCCAGCAAATGTTGATTGGCACGCTGCAGCTCCATCACCCGGCGATTGACCTCGAGTTGTACCGCCCTGTTCCACTGGGACAAAACCTTCTCTGCCTCCAGATCCCTGGCCATGACCAGACTGTATACCTGGTGGAAAAAGAAACGGGCCAAGGCAAAGTAAGCCAGAAAAGTGACGAATTCAATCAAGTAAAGGTTGGGGAAGAAAACGGTGGCTTGCACCAGCAGAGCGGCTGACAATGTCCAGTTTATATGTGACGCTGCAGGATCGACGCGCGAAATCTTATACAGGGCAGCCAGAATGGTTACGATCGTAATACCTGCCAGCAGCGGACCCGCAATTTGGCCAGTAGCCAGGAAATGCGCCACTTTCTCCGGGACCGCCCCAATAGCTGCCAGGATGCCAAAAAGCAGCAGGGACACTATGCCGAACAGACCTCTAATACTGGTGGGTTGACTTCCGCTGGCGAACAAGAGAGAAAGGATAAGCCAGGGAAGGGTTTGGACCAGGATAAAGATGGTATATAGGGGGACCTGGTGTGGTAAAAACAGAACCAAAAGGGAGAGGACCAAAGGAATAAAAAATGGGATGGCCTGTACCTTAAGTTCGTTTGCCTGGCGGGCCAGAACAAAGGGGATTACAATGGTCAGCAGGGAAAACGAAAACCAAGTCAATAAAACCAGCAGCTCAAAAAATCCTTCCGTCATGCTTAATTCCCCCCGGAGTACTCAATAATGCAACCTTGATTCCAACGCAATAAGTTATAACCCTGCATATTATGCATCCAAACCGGGTTTTAGCAGTAGAATCAACTCTTTGCGCCTAATTCCCGCCAGACATATTTTACTACACAAACTGAAAAGGCGACAGGACTACAATCTGGATAAAAGCCAGGAGCACCTTCCGTTAAGGCAGATCGGTTTCCCTCCATATTACTTGGACGACTAAATCAATACGCGGGTAGCGAGATATATTCATTAGTAGTCTACGATCCTGTTAACTTCATCCGCGGTTTCCTTTGGTAACCATTTTTCCATACGGTGTATATCATGATAGTGAAGCCAGACTTGATTATCGTATATATGGCCTGGCGCAATTTTCAATATAAGGAGGGATAATTGGAAATGGCTCACTGTGGTATTGACCTTTGTGCTATTGCTCCTGAAGGCAGTCAGGTAAGGTCACTGGTGGATTCTGTTATCGGGCAGGTTCCTGCCTGGAATAATGGATTGGTTCGCTGCGACAACATTTGCTTCCATGACATCTGTGCTCAGGATGTTCTCCTTTATCATTACCATCCCGTCGAATTCTATATTGATATTCCGGTAACAGACGGTTGCCGGGGGGTTTCCTGTATACCAGAGGATTGTTATGTTGTCGTCAAGTGCGCCCAGGAAGAGCTGGTTGATTGTAAAGCAGTTCAGTTAACAGTAAATTATGATGTAGTGGCCAAAGGTGCTGTTGCCGGCTCTGATCCCGAGCAGCCTTGTTACATGATGTGGAACTATACAGAGTCCTTGTATCTCGATACTTTCCTGACTTTCCCCTGGTGTCAGGAAGTAACTGGCGAAGAACTGGCTGATTACTTGCGTCGTGTTGATGGTTCCTGTATTACGGCAGACATTGAATGCCAAATAGAAGGAAACCGGATTTATGTTTGCGGAAAAATCGTAGATAAATTGTGGAAACACGAAAACCTCATTGTCCTCGCTGCTCAACCTTTTGAAGGTATCACTGTAAACCGGGAGTTTATTGAACAGCAGATACCGACGTGTGATGTTTAAATAGGGATAGAAGGGACCGCGGGGCGGTCACCATGTGCCGCCCCCGCCTTCGATTGGTCGCCAGTTACTATACTGGACAAAACTATGATTTCTTTGGTTTGCCGGATAGGGATCCTCCCAGAAAATCCGAGGGGGATCCGTTACGACTCGTTTCCCTTCATCGTTAGGTTTCTCCTCCAGTTTTTCGTCTGCCAATACCTCGTCTGGTTTAACCTCCGGTTCAGAACTACTCGAGCTGTCTGCAACCATTTCCAGTTCCGCTTCCAAATATTCATCCGCAATCGTACCGATGTAAAACTCGGGCTCACCTGCCACACTGGATTCCACCACAATCTCATTGTTGACATTGCCGATTTCAGTAATACTGATCCCTTCGCTAAGATCCGATTCGGGCCAATTGTTAGGGCCATCGGATCCAGCTGTGGGTAAAAAGCTGACCTGGTGCAGCTGGCGATATTGACTGGATAGAAAGCTGGAAAGAAAAATCCGGCAGGTAGATGGTCGGATCTGGATACTGGTAACATCCCTGAATTCAAGCAACCTGCTCACCTCCCCATAGGCCCCTTTTTGGGGTTAACTTACTATATTCATTCCGGAGAGATTTGGTATCGGATAGACAACATTTCCAGTTAGAACGTATTCGATGGAAAAAGTGTTGACGCTGAAATCAGGCTCGATTACCCATAAGTATTATTTATGTCTAAATCAAAGGAACCAAGTCGTAATAGCGCGAACTTTAATATCGGAGTTGATAGTGCAATCGGGATGCCATAGGAGAATATTAAAGGAGGTAGAACCGTGGGATTTGTCAAGTCGCAAGAGTGGCTCAAGCAAAGATCTGCCAACCGGCAAAGTGCCGATTTCTACGATGCCGAACTAGTAACAGTATTCTGGGAAACAAAACCGGAAGTCGTGGCCCGACTGGTGCCTCCTCCCTTGAAGCCGGCTAGAAGATCTCTGGCCTGTGCCTTTATCGGCACATATCCCCGTACTAACTTCGGCGTGGCTTACGAAGAGAGCGCCCTCTTCGTTCTGGCTGATTACAACGGGGAAGAGGGCCTGTACTGTTTGGCCATGCATGTAACCGACGACATTGCCCTGGTGGCGGGGCGTGAAGGCTGCGCTTATCCAAAAAAAATGGCCAACATTGCTTTTAAGAAATTCGGGAATAGAGTTGAAGCCTGGGCGGAGAGGAAAGGTGTTCGTTTAATAAATATAAAGACGGAACTGGACGGTCAGGATAATGCTCCGGACCTGTTGTCGGCTTACGAGTGTATCTTCAAGCCCAACAGTGAAAGTGGTGCCACCGCATTCAACTTCAAACATTTTCCCCACCCCAACAAGAAAAAGGGATTTGACTATGCTCCCCGGTTAATACGGGAGCCGGTAAAGTTTAATCCGGAAATAGTGCAATTGGGCAAGACCGAATTTGAGTTAAAATCCGGTCCCAACGATCCCTGGGGCGAGGTGGAAGTGGTAGATCTCATGGGTGCGGTTTATTCCAAGGGTTTTAACTCCATGCTGGATGGAGAATTCGTTGCCGAAGTAGATCCACTGGAGTTTGCCCCCTACGCTTACCTGAAATGGGATGTATAAATAAAAAACCAGGGGTGGATCCTGACTCCACCCCTGGTCGGTTTGGCGTCCCTAGATATACTTCTTGTTTTTGGCATGATAATGGGTATGCAGCAACTCATGAGACTTGTGACCCAGCGGCTCATGCAGGAACTCATCATAAAGAACCTTGACCTCAGGATTATCGTGCGATTTTCTCATGGGCAGGTTCTCGTCTTCCACGTAAATGGCATCGATGCGTTCGATTCTCTTGGCATTGCGCTTGGTAATGGGCTGTCCGCCGCCGCCTATACAACCACCGGGACAGGCCATAACTTCGATAAAGTGATAGGGGGATTCACCCGCCCTTACCTGGTCCATTAGTTTTCGGGCATTGGACAGGCTGTGAGCGACCGCAACCTTGACCTCGGTTCCACTAAGGTCTACGGACGCTTCTTTAATCCCCTCAAATCCACGTACAGCTGTAAAGTTTACATCCTGCAGGGTCTCACCGGTTACTACTTCGTAAACGGTTCGCAGGGCTGCCTCCATAACCCCGCCGGAAGCACCGAAGATGACGGCTGCGCCGGTATATTTACCCATCCAGGAGTCAAATTCGGCAGCTGGCAGTTTGGAGAAGTCCAGTCCGCTCATACGGAACAGGCGGCCAATTTCACGAGTGGTAAGGACTATATCCACATCCCTGTAGCCACTATCCTGCATTTCCGCCCGGGAAGCTTCATATTTTTTGGCCGTACAGGGCATGATAGAAACCGAGTAAATTTTGGAAGGGTCAATGCCCATCTTGTCGGCCCAGTAGGTCTTGACCAGGGAGCCGAACATCTGCTGGGGTGACTTGCAAGTGGACAGATTATCCAGCAAATCCGGATAGAAGGTCTCACAGAAGTTGATCCAGCCCGGGCTGCAGGAGGTGAACATGGGCAGGGTGCCACCTTCCTTGAGCCTCTTCAAAAGCTCATTGCCTTCCTCAATAATGGTCAGGTCAGCGGTAAAGTTGGTATGCAAGACATAATCAAATCCTATCTGCCGCAGACCGTTAACAAATACATCCATAGGCAGCTCGCCGGTGGTAAGACCTATTTCTTCAGCTATAGCTACGCGTACCGCCGGGGCAATCTGGGTGACGACCACTTTGTCCGGGTCGGCCACGGCAGCCAGGAAATCCTGAATGTATTCGACTTCACCGATGGCACCCACCGGGCAGGCATGGATACACTGTCCACACATTACACAGGGGCTGTCTGCCAGGTCTGCACCCATGCTGGGTACCACCATGGCATGGTGCCCACGGTTTTCGATTCCCAGCGCGCTGACAGTCTGGACCACCGAACAGGACTCAATACAGCGGCGGCACAGTACGCACTTGTCGGGATCCCGGAACAGGGCCGGGGTGGAGGTATCCTTTTTGAGGCCGCGAACCCTCAGCTCGAAGGGGTTATCGCGAATAACGTATTCAGCGGACAGATCCTGCAGTTCACAATTGCCGTTGCGTATGCAGTTCAGACAGTCCTGGGGATGGTTGGCCAGGATCAGCTCCAAAATGGTTTTACGGGCTTCAATGACTTTGGGGCTCCTGGTCTTGATCACCATACCTTCCATGACCGGCTGGGAACAGGCGGCTTGAAGAAGCCGGTTACCCTCTACTTCGCAAACACATACCCGGCAGTTGGCCTTGACGGCCTGGTCAGGATGATAGCAAAGTGTAGGTACATTGATACCGACTTGCTGGGCTGCCTGCAGGATGGTCGAGCCTTCGGGAACGGATACCTTAATCCCGTCTATTGTCAGGTTAACCATTATATTCCCTCCTTTGACCTTTCCTACATGATTTTAGCCTGGTAGTCGGCAGGAAAATGCTCAATAGTGGTTAGAACCGGTGCCGGTGCCGCCTGGCCCAAACCACACAGGCAGGCGGTGGACATCACCCGGCCCAGCTTCTGCAGCAGAGCCACATCCTTTTGGCTGCCCTTGCCGCTGTTTAACTTTTCCATCAGTTCGTGTACACGGGCGGTTCCCTCACGACAGGGGGCACATTTGCCACAGGATTCATGCTCAAAGAATTTGGCAATGCGAGTGGTAACGTCCACTATATCACGAGTCTCGTCCATAACAAAAACTGCACCCGATCCAAGGGTAGCGCCAATCGCCGACATATTGTCAAAAGCTACCGGGGTATCCAAAAGGGATTCGGGTATAAAGGCCCCCGATGTCCCGCCGATTTGGACGGCCTTAAACTTTTTGCCGCCTGCAATGCCGCCGCCAAATTGGAATACCACTTCCCGGATGGTGGTGTTGGTGGGCACCTCGAAGAAGGTTTTGTTGTTCACATCGCCAGTCAAAGTAAAGACCTTGGTACCGGGATAAGAGGGGACACCAATGGCAGCATACCATGCCGCCCCCTTATCCAGGATAACCGGAATATTGGCGAAGGTTTCCACGTTATTCACGATGGTTGGTTTCTGCCATAGACCTTCGGCAGGTGGATAGGGTGGTTTGAAACGGGGTTCCCCCCGCTTACCTTCAATAGATTCAATGAGAGCTGTTTCTTCGCCGCATACATAGGCACCGGCGCCGCTTCTTACTTCCACATCAAAGTCACCAAAAACCCCCTGGTCTTTGGCCTGCTGAATAGCAGTGTTAAGTGTACTCACCAGGAAAGGATATTCACCGCGGCAATAGATATAGCCTTTGCGGGCACCAATGGCGTATCCGCAGATGGCCATTCCTTCCAGCAATGTATGAGGATCGTTTTCCATTATTAAACGGTCCTTATAAGTGCCTGGCTCACCTTCATCCGCGTTACACACCACATATTTTTCATCGGCCTGAGCCCGATAGGCAAAGGACCACTTTTGACCACAATTAAAACCTGCGCCTCCCCGGCCCCTCAGGTTGGATTTCTTGACTTCATCGATAAGCGCTTCCCTGTCCATACTGCGGGCCTTCTCCAGGGACTGGTAACCGCCCTGGGCCAGGTAATCTTCAATTTTGAGCGGGTCAATTTTACCATAATTCCGCAGTACGATGCGCATTTCCTCGGCCATTATTTTTCCCCCTCTCTATTTGTCATCCTGACGGTCAATATATTATTTGTATTCTGCCAGGATAGACGGAATCTTGGCCGGGCTCACATCCGAATATGGTTTCCCGTTAATAGTGATAACCGGAGTAGCCTGACACTGGCCAACGCACTCGGTGAACTCCAGGGCAAATTTACCGTCGGCAGTGTTTTCGCCCATTTTGATGCTCAGTTCACGCTCCAGTGCCGTTACAACTTCGGCTGCCCCAGCCACATGACAGGGAGCACTTTCACAAATGCGGATTACATTTTTGCCCCGGGGAGCTACCGTAAACATCGAATAGAAGGTGACCACCCCGTAAGCTTCGCTGACAGGAACATTGAATACCTGGGCCGCTTCCGCTACCGCTTCTATTGGGACATAGCCCAACGCATGGTTGACGGCATGAAAGGCCTCAATAATGCCCCCCTGTTTGTTGGCGTAGCTGGCAATAATGTCCTTGTAATCCATTCCTTTCCCTCCTTCCCCAATTATTAACCTCTGCAGCTGTCCATGGTATTTAATGGCGGGTCATGTACACAAAACCTCTGCCAGGCACAATCAGACAGAGGATAGGAACATAACCCCACCCCACGGGTATGGTTTTTTATCTCTCAAATACACGGGAAAATAATTGCGGGATGCTGCCGACGACAGCCTTCACCCTGC
The DNA here is from genome assembly GCA_964563775.1 of uncultured Syntrophomonadaceae bacterium. GTDB lineage: Bacteria > Bacillota > Syntrophomonadia > Syntrophomonadales > Syntrophomonadaceae > CAZLYH01. Next base: position 9,034 of record CAZLYH010000035.1, read on the forward strand.
CGAGGGCAACAATTCCCCCTCCCCCCAACTTACTGGTATGTTTCGCTAAATGTTTGATAAATCCTGCTTATGAGGCATTTTTTATCGCCGATTTTTAATGACATCAGGCCCGAATTTGTCGCAATTATTGACGTTTTATTCGGGCTGCTCGGGGGAGGAAGGAGAAATAAAGGTTTTAAGCGGGATCACCCCAGATTTCGGCAGATCCGCTTCGTATTCAGTAATAAGGCCGGAGATATATTGGTGAGGTGATCGCCAGCACGACAACAACTTCAAATGTGTCCCTGACCGACCTTAATAGCAAAACAATTGGATAATGACCAATTTGGAAGCAGGTATGCTCCGGGTAACAGTATCTTGGGAATTTATCCAGCCAACAAAAATACGGTATTGGATGTGATAGTATTGGTGATAAAGACAGTACAGCCATTTTCACGCCAAGACTTTTCATCGGGGAAAAAACCAAACCACGTAAAACCCCGCAAAAAGCGGAAGCTACAGAAACAGGGTCCAGTTAAAGAAGAAACCCGGTCAGGGCGTGTCAGTATAAGAGTGTGATTTATCTGCGAAAACCCGGTTGGAATGATGAAATATGCAGGAACCGTTGACAAAACATGGAAAAATCACCCTGCGATCAAACAAACCCACCTTTGGCCACGGTGGAGTTTAGAACCTATGTTTACAGGAGGAAAACCATGTCAGAAACCCCCAGGGCAAAGCTGGAGAGAAAAGCCATCGAAGCCTGGGAAAAATCTCGCCATGCGGACATGGAACCCTTCAACAACCTCTATAATGAAATCATGCCATTCTGCCTGCGGGTGTGTGGCGTGACTTGTGGAAGGTACATCAATTCTTCGGATGAAGAAGCCAGTATAGCCCGCCTGGCGCTACTGGAGGCACTGGAGCGATACCAACCGGAACGGGGAAGTTTTCTGGAGTTTCTCGCCCGGGTCATTCGGACGCGGCTTATCGACTTTCAGCGCCGGGAAAAACGGCATAAGTTAAGTGCAACCAACCTGGATGAATTGGCTAAACGGGCGTCTAATCAGGATGATGTGGGGCAGATCATCGAAGGTCTGGCCCGGCAGCAGGAAATTGAGCGCTTTAAGCAATACTTGCAGGAATACGGGATTAGCTTCAATGATCTTTTGGCTGGCTGCCCTCGGGCAAAGAAAACCAGGGAGGAAGCCAATCGGATAGCCGGACTCCTGGCAGCTGACCAGGAGATGTCCCGGGTTCTGGTAGAAAAAAAGGTTTTGCCACAGAAAATGCTAATTGAGCGCTGCGGTGCCAACCGGAAGCTGGTGGATCGCTACCGAAAATATATTGTTGCGCATGCAATTATTTCTGTCTATAAATTGTCTGTGCTGGCAGACTTCATTGATCCGGCAGGAGGAGGACATTAAAATGGCCAGGAAAAACGGACTGGTTTTGGAAACGCATCAAGATTGGGCGATAGTCCTTTTTCCCGGTGGTCATTACCGAAAGGTAAAAAACCCCGGTGAACTTATACCCGGAGAGGTATACCGGGAGACGACCATAACGGTCCGGCATCTGGCCGCTGCGGCACTCTTGGTTCTGTTTTTCGCGGCAGTAGTGGTAGACTTTTTCACGGTACAGGTCTATGCTTCTGTCGGCGATGTTGAGTTGGGATTAAATCGCTGGCAACGGGTGGTCACTGTCAACAATCAGGCCGCTGGACTATCCGCTGCCACTGACCTGCGGGGAAAAACGGTAGAAGATGCGCTGGTGGTTGTTCTGGAAGAAAAAGTAGCGGCAGAGCAGGCTCCATCGCGGGTTACCATAGATGTAAAAGGAAAGGATAACTCCCCGGCCAGCCAGGCGATCCTGGGAAAAATCGCCGGCATGCTACAGGAAGAGATACAGAAATCAAGCCAGTTAAAAGACTTGCGAGTACAGGACAACTCGGCCAAAGGGCTGGTGATAACTAATTCTCATCCGCGGGGAGAAATGCAAGCAAAGGTATCTGATCCCAACGGGAACCGGGGAAATATTAAACCTGGCAAGAAAAATTCTGCCCCGGGATTGGGAAAACCACGCGGCAGTATGGGGCAGGGAAAGGGGAACGATGGCAAAATCGTACCCCCGGGGAAAAATAAGGCCAGTCAGGAAATGTTTCCTGGCATTAGGCCGCTTTCCGAAGAGCCGATTTCGATGCCTGCGGGGGAGGAGTGTCTGTCCAAGCCGGCTGAGGATAAAAAGCCTAACCTGCCATCGGCAGCCAGTGACAACCGCAGCAGTCAATCTCAGTCAGCAGGCAAAGATAAGGCAGGTGAGAAGGGAGAAGCCCAAAAACCGACCGAAAAAGACGAAGGGAAAGCAAATAAAACTGACAATAAGGATAACAAAACCAGCGGTCAAGGTGTAGCAAAAGACCAGGGCCAACCGGGTCAGAACGAGCACTCTGAAAAGGGCCGCAATGCCAGTTCCGCTAATGGACAGGCGAAGCCGGGAAACCGTTAGTGTGGTTCGGGGTGAGCTTTAGCAATGATTTCCGGCAACTGAGCACTCAGGCTTTCCATCATTCCTGAGCCCAGCCGATATACTTGTACATCCTCATCTTTTAGAACTACCAGAGCCATCGGAGTAATACTGGCTCCGAGGCCACCGCCGCTGCCTGCTGATATGGTCTTGCCGGTGGAAAAGGTGCCGTTTCCCATCCCCAGAGAGATGGAAAAAAGAGGAATAATGGTCAGCCCGTTAATGGTCATCGGGTTTCCTACCGCCGTGTCTGCACGGGCGAGGCTCCCCAGATTATTCATTACCGATGTAAATATATCCTGCAAAACTACATTACCCCTCCGGTAAAACTTCCGGCATAAAAGAAGCGCTATACCTGGAAGGTATAGCAGGAAGTATTTCTCCTGGATGTTTATGGGCAACTTCGAGGGATTTACAGCTTGCTCACCATCTGCCGATACACCATATCAGCAATCCCCAGTGAACCAGTCTGGCTCATAGAGCGGGCATATTCGTCGTACAGCATGGACTCGAAAGTATCGATCGCCAGGCTTCTGCCCATAAAATCACTGCGGGGAATGGTAGCCCGCATGGATTCAAGAACCTTGCTGATAAAGACACTCTCCAGTTCCTGGCAGGCAGTATGGAGTTTCTTGTTATCCCCGTCCTGGAGCGCCTGCTCCAGATGCCGACCAAAATCACCGCTTTTTTTCTCCTCTATGGACTGCTTTTCCATTCCTCCCCGAAACAGGAGGGGGGTCACGTTATTTACCTTCATTGGTACTATTCCCCTTTCAGCGGGCGAATATTCCTTTAAACCCTATTCTGCTAGCGGCGCAGATTGCTGGCGGTTTGCAGCATCTCATCCGCCGACTGGATTACCTTGGAATTAATTTCGTAGGCCCGCTGGGCAGTAATCAAGCCCACCATCTCTTCAACTATCTGAACGTTGGCCATTTCCAAATAGCCGGGAATGAGAGCAACGGTATTATCCTCTTCAGGGTCCCAATCGATGGGCTCACCGGCATTGGGAGTAGATTGATACAGATTGCCCCCCAGCCGGGCCAGACCTGCCGGGTTCATAAACTTCACCAGTTCCAGTCGTCCTGCTTCCTCCGGTTCATCCGTTCCCGGCACTTTATAGGTGACGGTTCCATCTTTAGCCACGGTTACATCATAGGCATCTTCCGGGATTGGGTCCACCCCGACATAGAGATTGCCATCGGCAGTGACCAGATTCCCCTCAGCGTCTATCTTGATAGCGCCATCCCGGGTATAGAGATAATCCTCAAACCCCGGTGCTTGAACGCGGAAAAGAGCCGTACCCTGAATGGCTACATCCAGTGGATTGTCAGTTTGCTGTGGACTTCCCTGAGAGAAAAGAGTATTGATGGCGGCAGGTTTAACCCCCAGTCCCACTGAGATGCCAACCGGCTCGTTGAATTCTTCACCAGTGGCTGGCCGGCGGATTACCTGGTAAAGGAGGTCCTGGAACTCCACCCGTTGTTTCTTGTATCCCACCGTATTTACGTTGGACATATTGTGGGCCAGGGTGTCGATGTTAAGTTGCTGGGCAAACATACCAGTACTCGCCGTGTAGAGAGACCTCATCATAATGGATTTCCTCCCCGGTTGTAAAATATAACGGTACTTCTATCGTTCCATACCGTTGCGGGCCTCTCTGCGAGTCCAGCCCGCTGTCTCTAATCAGTTAAAGATATTATCGTAATTCGCAAAATTATATTTAGGCTTTTATAAAAAACGGGCCAAGGGTCTTTCCGCTCCTTTGTCAACTTTGCCGGTGTGTCCACATATATTAGAAAAGTAGACACTTTTTTAGGGGGGTGAGGAGCTGTGATCAAGATATCCGACCTGCGTGCCCGAGACGTTATCAACGTTCTGGATGGGAAGAAACTGGGGAACATTATTGATATCGACCTGGACCTTGACAACGGCAAAGTAGTGGCGCTGGTACTACCCGGGCGGACCAAAGGATTTTCCATATTCTCTCGCCGGGAGGAGGTAACCGTACCCTGGAACAAGATTGTTCGCATTGGTCGTGACGTTATTCTGGTAGAGGTTCCGGTAATCAAAGAAATGGAAGAGTATCGCCGCGAACTGCTGTTGGAGGACGAGCAGTATTAGAACCAGGGGGGAAAAGGATTCCGGTATCACTCCTTAAGTTGAATTATGAGCGCTTATTGCCGCATAATGAATAAGGAATAGCAATCGGTCAGGAGTGTTAATCAATGCGTTGCCCATATTGCCAGGAACCGGAAAGCCGTGTAGTTGATTCCCGGGCCAGCGAGGACGGGACAACCATCCGGCGCCGGAGGGAATGCAATGCCTGCAAACGCCGCTTTACCACCTATGAACGGGTGGAGGAACGGCCTTTGCTGGTAGTCAAGAAAGCCGGCTACCGGGAACAATTTAATCGGGATAAACTGCTTAGCGGAATTACCCGTGCCTGTGAAAAAAGACCTGTACCTATGGAGGAGATCGATAATATGGTTGCCTCCATTGAAAAAGAGCTGCGGGATAGTTTCGTACGGGAAGTGAGCAGCCGGGTTATTGGTGAAAAGGTAATGGACAGGCTGCAGAGCCTGGACGAAGTAGCCTATGTCCGCTTTGCCTCCGTGTACCGACAGTTTACCGATCTAAACAGTTTTATAAAGACCATCGAACAACTCAAAAAAGGCACCTAGGGAGAAGATTCTCTAACGTATTTATTTATCTTCCGTATATGCCGTTAGTTTTTCCACCACCATGGGCAGGGGAAAGGCCCGGGCTTCGATACGACTGATTGGCCGGCCAAAGAGATACATACGGTCATCATAGCGGCCCGTTTTCCTGGCCTCCTGGGGAAGTTGCTCCATGTCGCTCATCCACTTACGGGCGGAGGAACGCGGCAAGTGGAAAGTGAATCGGTATCCGGCAGCTGCCACTTTGAATTCCACCAGGGAATAATACTCCTTCTCCACCATTTGCTCCAGGCACTTGGAACAGTAATATTCCCCCTGAATATACTCTTTAAAAGACATCCCGGCGCTGCGCGATGCGTCCTTGCAATCCTCGCACAGCCAGACCTGGGTTCGGTCCGGACCGATTAGATAAGTGACCGAAAGAAGCGAACGGTGTTCCTGGTACAGTTTTTTTAATACTTGGTTTTTCAGAGAATATAATTCATCACTGCGCTCAGGATAACTTTTGGCATAGTGGTTGAGGTGAAAAAGATAGAAGCAAATTTCCAGAGCCTCTGCTTCTGGATAGTGGGCGACTTCTTCCAGAAAACGTTCATAATGCTGCATGACCCGTACCAGGTTACGGAAATCTGCAGAAGGATTGGCTGACCGGGGCCAGCTGTGGTGTGTTTTATGATCCCGAATATCCGCCAGCAGAGAGGGGATATCCAGGTTTTCCACCGCATTTTCCGAAAAGAGATAACAGATTCCCCTCAGGCCACGTCTTTCCACCCGGGCTACCGGCAAGTATCCATGGAGGACCAGTTCCTGAACCTGGCGATTACTGATATGATAACGGGCGGCAAGTTCACTAACGGTGAGCACCTGACTTCCCTCCATTGTTCGATTAGGTAATTACTGGCTGGCTGATCGACAATTAATCCGGCCCATCTTCCTGGTATTTTGCTTCGGAAAGCAGGCGACGCGCCTCTTCTGCCAGCGGAGCCGGAACGGTTATCTCCACCTCTGCCATAGGACCGATGCTCATAGGGAATTGAGCTATATCATGACGGACGAGACGAACCGGGATGCCAAATGAATTTAAATAGCCTTCCACTACCAATTCACCCGGGGGATATACCCTGACCACGGTTACCCACTCTTTTCCGTAAAGAGGAGTACGGCAGTTGGGGCACTCGGCAACATTCCTGGGAATCGATTGATTACAGCTAGGACAATACACTGGCTACACCTCCCGTCTATAATATATTTTAAAGTAAAGGAAGCCTGATAACAAATGGACCAGTGGCAATGGCAGACCCAACACCATATTCCTTTTATTATTATGCCCCGATGGAGCGAATTGGGCGTCACTGCGGCCTTTTCCTCCCGACAGGGCGGGGTTAGCCAGGCTCCCTTCGCCAGCCTGAATCTTGGCCTGCATGTAGGGGACAAGTTGCCGGACGTTTTAGAAAACCGCCGTCGCTGGCTTAATCTTTTCGCCTATCAAGTTGAAGATATGGTAAGCTGTGAACAGGTTCATGGGACCAAAGTCGTGGTGGTGGAAAACAGCCATGCCGGTCTGGGTGCTCGTGACTATGCCACAGTTCTTAAGGGATTCGATGCGATGGTTACAGCCAGCCCGGGGCTGGTATTGGCCAGTTATTATGCGGATTGTTTGCCCCTGTACTTTTTTCACCCCGGCCGGCAGGTGGTGGGACTGGCTCATAGTGGGTGGAAAGGAACCATGGGGAAAATTGCGGTAGAGACCCTTAAGCGTATGGAAGAGGAGTTTGCCTGCCCCCCCGGTGAGGTGGAAGTGTTTATTGGTCCCGGCATCGGTCCATGCTGTTTCCAGGTAGATAAAAGCCTGGCTGAAAAGGTGAAGAAAGTATGGCCGAATTCCGATGATATCATTGATAAGCGAGAAGGTAAATGGTATTGGGATTTGCCGACAACCAATCGCATAATACTGGCTGCGGCCGGTGTGTCCGCCGGGAATATTTCCTGTTGCCCGCTGTGTACCTCCTGTCATAATGAAATGTTTTACTCCTATCGCCGGGAGCAAGGAATGACCGGGAGGATGAGTGCCATTATTTCCATTAGGAATTGAGAGGTGAAGCTGGGTGACCAGCTCAAAGATACTGGTTGTTGATGATGAGACCTATATCGTAGAACTGGTAAAATTTAACCTGGAGAAGGAAGGCTATCGGGTCATTGTGGCCTATGACGGCATCAGTGCGCTGGAAATGGTCAAAAGTGACTTGCCGGATCTAATTCTCCTGGATATCATGCTGCCCCGCATGGATGGACTGGAAGTGTGCCGAACCCTGAAACAAGACCTGGAATACAATTCTATTCCGATAATTATGCTTACCGCCAAAGGAGATGAGTTTGATACGGTTTTGGGCCTGGAAATGGGGGCGGATGACTACATCAAAAAACCTTTTAGCCCTAGAGAAATGGTAGCGCGGGTTAAGGCCCGTTTGCGGGCTCTTAAAATCTTGCAGGCGGAAAAGGCCGTTGGTAAGAAAATCTATGTGGTTAAAGATCTTATTGTTGTACCAGATAAATATGAGGCATTTATCGGTGAAGAAAAGTTGGAGCTTACCCCCAAGGAGTTCGAACTGCTGGCATTAATGGTTTCTCACCAGGGTAAGGTTTTCACCCGCGAAGTGCTCCTGGAAAAAGTCTGGGGATATGAATTTTCCGGGGATACCCGCACGGTGGATGTACATATACGGCACCTGCGTCAAAAGTTGAACGACGATTCCAATTTTCCTACTTATATAGAAACTGTGCGCGGAGTCGGTTACCGATTTGTTGATGAAGTATCCTGAGGATGGAAAAAGCCCGCTCCCATATTGGTTGCGACAGGTTTCTGTTTCCGTCCTGTCAAAAGACTAAAACAAAACAACCGAGGTGTAAGATATGGCAATAATCACACAAGACAGCACCCTTATGCAGGCCGTTTTGACCAGCATGAATGACGCCGTTCTGGTTCTGGATGCGCAGCAGCGTATTGTCCTGGCCAACCGGGCGGCGGAAAACCTTTTTATGGTTGCCGAAGGAGGCCTTAACAATCAATTTCTTGGCACTGTAAATAACAGCGTGGAAATCAACACCATGATTGAAGAGGTTCTCAACCGTGGTGTGGAAGTGTTTACCGAAACGGTGATTAATCCCGGAACCCAAATCTACCGAGTGCACGTAACCGCCATTAAAGATCATCGGGATAATATTGAAGGAGCCGTTGCAGTATTGCGGGACGTGACCGATGTGCGCAACTTTGATCAGATGCGTTCAGAATTTGTGGGAAATGTATCCCATGAGCTAAGAACCCCGTTAACTTCAATTAAAGGTTTTGTGGAAACCTTGCTGGATGGCGCTATGGAGAACAGCGGCGTATGTCGGCGTTTTCTCAGTATAATCGATACCGAAACTGACCGCTTGAGCCGCCTCATCGAAGACCTTTTAACCCTGTCCTCCATTGAATCCAAGGAACGCATCCTTCGTCCGGAGCCGGTTTGCCTGGTGCGTTCCATCCGCAGTGTTATGAACATAATGGGTCCGCAGATCAGTGACAAGTCTTTGCACGTCGAATTTGTTTACCCGCCCAATCTTCCCCTGATAATGGCAGACGAGGATTTGCTGGGTCAGGTACTTATCAACCTGCTGGACAATGCTATAAAATACACGCCTCCCGAAGGCAAAGTCGTGATACATTGCAAGCAAAAAGACAGCCGGGTAATCACCACCATCAGTGATACCGGCATGGGGATTCCCCGGGAGAGTATACCCCGCGTGTTTGAACGTTTCTACCGGGTGGACAAGGCCCGCTCCCGTAACCAGGGGGGAACTGGTCTGGGTCTGGCTATAGTCAAGCACATCGTGGAATCGCATGGCGGACAGGTGCAGGTTAAAAGTAAAGTAGGGCAGGGTTCTACTTTTACGGTGAGCTTCCTAATGGTATAACCCTGAAAGACGGGCGTTTTCCGCCAGCCTTGGTAAGGAAAACTAGAAATATAGGGTTTATTGCTATGACAATCCTTTCTTCCCGGCTATAATATTACTTGAAAACCATATTTGATTACAGTCGTGTCGGGAAGGTGAGAGATTTGCAACAGTTGGCAACCGCCATTGGGGAAGTTCGGGCCCGAATTGCCCGGGCCGCGCAAAAAAGCGGCAGAGACCCGGCGGCGATTACACTGGTAGCGGTCAGCAAGACAGCGGATATCGCGACAGTCGGAGAGGCCCTGGCCCTGGGGTTGACCGACTTTGGGGAAAACCGGGTGCAGCAGTTACGGGAGCGTATTTCCGCTCTGCCTGAGGCCCGCTGGCATATGATTGGCCGTTTGCAGACCAATAAGGTGAAAGAAATAGTAGGCAAAGTGGTTCTGGTTCATTCGCTGGATCGGTGGAACCTGGCCGAAGCTCTCGACAAGCGGGGTCAGGCTTTGGGAGTGGCGGTTCCGGCTCTGGTACAGGTGAACATTGCCGGTGAAGAACAAAAAACCGGGTTTTCTCCAGAAGAACTGCCCGAATTCCTGGATAGTTGTGGCCAGCTGTCGGCGTTGCGTATTATGGGATTCATGACGATGGCTCCTTTGGCCGACAACCAGGAAGAGGCCAGGCCGGTTTTTCGCGAACTATATCATTTGCAGGAACGACTGGGTCAGCGCAGCTTTACCAATGTAGATTTTCGCTATCTGTCCATGGGCATGTCCCAGGACTATGAGGTGGCCATAGAGGAAGGGGCCAATATTGTCCGTGTTGGAAGTGCAATCTTCAATCTGGAGCAGTAATGAATGAAATGGTTGTACTTCCCGGACTTTAAATAAACAATCCAATTAAGGAGGGGATCCTGTGGGCTTAATGGGAAAAGTATGGGCCTGGCTGGGAATAGAAGGAGAAGAAGTGGTGCGAGAGGAAATGCTGCCCCTGCCCGGCAACACAGAGGAGCAGAGCCGCAGCACACCCAATGTAGTTACCATTCATAGCAATAAAACCATGAAAGTTGTAGTCTGTGAACCGGATAGTTACGAGGAAGTCCAGGTACTTGCCGACCACCTTAAAGCCAGAAAGCAGGTTATTATCAACTTTGAGAATACCCCACCGGATGCTGCCCGCCGCATTATTGATTTCGTAAGTGGTACCACTTATGCACTGGAAGGAAGCTGTCAGCAGTTGGGGAAGACCATTTTTGTATTTGCACCCAGTAACGTGGAAATTGCCAAAGACCACCGTGCCATGGTGCGGCGTCCCGGTTGGAGCAGTTCCCCCGGGGGTGAGAGGTAGTGTCTGTTGCTCTGGGGGTAATCGGCTGCGGAAAGATGGCTTATGCCATTGTTTCCGGACTGGTCCGCAACCAGTGGGAATACAGCAGGTTGCTTATCTGCGATCCAGATAGGGAGCGCACCGAGTTGTTTACCCGGGAATTTTCCGCCCAAGCAGTGACGGCACCGGAAGTCGTATCCCGGAGTCAGGTAATAATCCTGGCCGTCAAGCCTTCGCAAATACCTGCGGTTATGGCGGAAACCAGGCCGGCCTGGTTTCCGCCATAACCGCAGGT
>CAZLYH010000036.1:0-19417 GCA_964563775.1 uncultured Syntrophomonadaceae bacterium
TCGCCCCCTTACGCTGCTTCGCCTTCGCAGGGTGTTTCTACCATGCTCCGTCAACCACTCCTGTATATTTATACATCCAAATAGGGTTTTTGCAGTGGAATCATAATCTTCTTGACCAAAAAACTTTTGCACAGCCCGACATAGTACCGGACTGGCGTGCAGGAAACAGAGGGCGAATATGAAAATACTGGTATGCATAAAACAGGTGCCCGACCAGGAATCAAGACCCACAGTCAATAAGGTCAGGACATGGGCTGGATACGCTGAGAACGCGTCCTATTGGATCAACCGTTATGATGAACACGCCGTGGAAGAGGCCTTGCGCATACGAGAAATGATTCCCGGCACCGTGATAGACATCCTGTCGATCGGTCCTGAGCGTGTCAAATCTGCAATCAAACGGTGCATAGAGATGGGGGCCGACCGGGGTTTTCATCTTTTTTATGACCGCGATGATTACCTTAGCCCGTCGATCAAATCTCGCCTTATCGCTGAATTCTGCAAGAACGAGAAATATGACCTGATCCTGACCGGAGTCATGTCAGAAGATATCATGTCCGGCCAGACCGGGCCAATGATTGCCGCCCGGCTCGGTTTTCCCTCCGTTGCCTCCGTCGTGAAGCTGGAAGTCAATGCTGAAAAGCAGAGCGTTCAGGTGGAGAGGGAGCTTGATTCCGGCCACAGGTGTTCCATGGAGGTTGCGCTGCCTGCCCTGATTGCAGTTCAGTCGGGGATTAACCGCCCCCGGTACCCTTCTCTTTCAAACGTTATGCGGGCCAGGAACACCGAGATCAAGGAAATCAGGTGTACTGGCAGTCTGCCCGCCTCCCAATACGAAACTGTGGAAGGAATCTCGGAGGCAGGATCTGACCGTGCCGGTATCAGGCTGGAAGGAACCACGGCCGAAAAGGCTGCGGCGCTGTGGCAGCTGCTCCACGAAAAATCCCTAATCTAAAGGAGAACCTTATGAACCATTCCATTATGATCATGTGTGAACCAAGCGGTGACCGGATCCTTCCGGTCACCCATGAGTTGATTTTCTGCGCATCCCTGATGGCCGACCGCTATGATTCCAGTATCACTGCCGTATTGCCGGGAAATATCGCTGGTGCCGATGCCATTTCCGGAGCCGATTTGCTGGTTGTAAATAGCCCCGGTTTGGCACAATATACCTGCGAAGGATGGGAAAAAGCAGCTCTCCTGGCTGCCGAGCAGATCATGCCTGACATCATCATCATCGCCCACACCTCAGCCGGATACGATTATGCGCCCCGGGTGGCAGCACTGTTGGAAGGCGGCTGTATAACTTCAGTGGCCGGGATCGAATTTACCCCCGACGGCATAAGATACCGCCGCAGCGGGTTCCATGGCAAACTCGACCTGCTGTACAAAGCGGAAAAAACTCCCCTTGTCATCACGGTTCTTCCCGGTGCTTTTCCCGCCTATGACCAACCGGCGGACCATGGCACGGTCAGTTATATAGCTGCCGATATCAATCCGCTTTATACATCAAATCTGCAGTTTATGATCCCGGACCAGTCCAACCCCGAGCTTGAACACGCCGAGGTGATCATCGCAGCCGGCAAGGGGATCGGCAAAGCCGAGAATCTTCAGATGATACGTGAAATGGCCTCCTGTTTTAACCGGTCCGCAATCGCAGGATCAAGGGTGGCATGTGATAACGGGTGGATCGGGTATAACGCCCAGGTGGGACTAACCGGCAAAAAAGTGGCACCGCTGCTTTACGTGGCCTGTGGCATTTCCGGTTCCATGCAGCATATCGCCGGCATGAAGGACTCCAAAACAGTAGTATCTGTCAACCGCGACCCCGATGCGGCAATATTCCGCTACTCAGACATCTGTATAGTGGAAGAACTGGAAAGGTTTATCCCCGAATTTATCCGCGAAGCTGAAAAGCATAGAGCATGATTTTTTGTGGCGTTTGGCATCACCCTCGAAAGTACTTCTCCATTCTCACAAATAGTAAAACCCTCCGTAATGGAGGGTTGCGTCTTCTTTTATAAGCCTGTCCTCTCCCGGTTTCAAGGTCAGTTCCAGATATCCATTACCTTCAAGTGGCGCTCCATTCTCAAATCAAGAAATCTATCTCCGGTGCGGACCAGGGGGCGGGTCGGCTCAGCTTCGTGGGTTAAAACTACGGTAGCCAGTTCTCCATTATTTAATAGCACCTGTTCCCCGGGCATGACATTAAGAAAATACCTTAAAAGCCGCCGGGCAATCAATGGATCCAGATGACTTCCGCTCTGATCAATGATTTCCTCAATGGCTGCGGGTATTGGCAGTCGGTGTCGATAGAGCCGCTCGGAGGTGAGGGCATCAAAGACATCGGCCACGGACACAATCCGGGAGAATAGGTGAATATCCCCATTACTAACCCCCAGTGGGTAGCCTTTGCCATCCAGATGCTCATGGTGCTGGAGCACGGAAATCCCAATACGGGAATCTTCAAATTGCATATCTCTGACAATTTCGTAACCGAAGATGGGGTGGCACACGATCTGTTTTCTCTCTTCCCGGCTAAGTTCCCCTGCCTTGTTAAGAATAGCCGGGGGAATGCGGCTTTTGCCAATATCATGAAGCAAACCGGCGATTCCCAGACTTCTTAAGTGTTTCTCCGCGATTTTCATAGTCTGCCCCATCTTAACGGCCAGCACACAGACCGATACCGAATGCTGAAATGTATATTCATCCGTTTTACGCAGACTGCGCAGGCAAGTCAGGATGCTATTCGTATTAATAATCTCCGGGTAGAGCAGATCAACCGTCTCCTCTACCTCATCGCCCGGCACCACTTCACCTAGCATGAGGCGTTCCATCATATCCCGCACGCGGCCTACCGCCGTGACAAAAGCGTTGGGAAGGAGGCCTTTGGTCCGTGCAGATGCCTCATCATCTCCTATGAAAACAGTATGGTGATTAAGGCGCAATAACCTCTCTATGTGAAAGGATTGCAGCAAAGTTCCTCGCGGCAGCAACAACCGACCGCGAGCATCATAGATGTCCCGGACCAGTATTTTTCCCACCGGCAGCGTTGCCAGAGAAATGCCCATCATGCCCGAAAATGCCACCTCTTAGTTTGGAATATGTTGCCAAGCCTGATCCATTATATCACTTTATGCTCAGATGTTTACAGACTATATAGCTCCTTCATTGATAAAAAGGAGAATGGCCCCAGGCGAATTGAGACCATTCTCCCTAAACAGGTTTTACCCGCCTTGTGGCTGCACCACCTAAAACCCCTGGGGCAGAGATGGCGGCTTTACTACCGGGCCGGACTTCATTTGGTAGCGATTGGGAATAACCGGTCCGTTATCGCTATACTTCGTTCCGGGACGATACGCACTGTTGCCCAGTACCCGGCGGACATCGTTGAAATGGTGTCCGTACCACCAGGTAAAATCATTGGTGGTTCCTATCGCTGTGGGATACCCTTTAACAGTATGAATAATGGTCGGTTTACCGTTCAGCTTGCCAATATAGATGGCCACATGACCAATGTATCGTTTCCCGTTGCTATCCGTTTTCCAAAAGGTGAAAATGTCTCCGGGCCGGAGATTTTCCGTGCCGCAAAGAATATGACGGGTCGTACTCCCTTTTTTATGGCAAACATAGACCCCGTTTACCCGCTGACCCACCGTATTGTATTTGCGGGCCGCTGAGGTAACCTGGTAGCCAAAATCCTTGTAGACCAAGGATACAAAATTGGAGCAATCAATATAGCCGGTTTGGGGATACTTTTGGTGTCCGTAAACCATATAGCCATATTTCATATACCAGATAGCTCTGCCCACCAGGGCATGAGCCGGGCTACCGTCATAACTGGCTCGGAAGGCGGTTATCGCCGAAGAGTCTTTTCCAGCCGCCGATGGCTGGGCAGCTGTTGCCCCGAAGACTGGAGAAACCAGAGTAAGGGCAAGAACCAGGCAGATAATTGCGGTAATGTACTTTTTCGACATCAAATTCCTCCTTTTACAATGGCAGCTTAATATTGGTCGCTGCTGTCAGAAAGCCCAGTGAAGTGGCAAAGGTGACATACAGTACCATTGTCTATTGTTTTTGGTTCTACTCCCAATGGCCTATACCTTTTTGTAAATCCTGCCATATTTTGGTGGAAAATTGAGGTATTTGTATGCATTCTGGTGATTTAGTTTGCGAGCAACAAAAATGGCGTTGTTTCAGCAAATTAAAGATCTGCAAAAAAAACTATTCCGTTGGCCCCGATTGTAACCTGACCAGGCGGGAGTGAATAAATCGTAATAGATAAAAACAGGAGAAAGGTGGCACCGCAGTGGCAATGGTTTATTCAACCGGTCCGGTGGAAAATGCAGCGGGAAACGCTTCCATGAGCGCCTGGATAAAAGTTCTGAACAATAACGAGGCCGAGCCGGTGGAGGTTTTTACACGGTTATTTCGGCTTAATGGTGAAAAGCAAGAAGTAGCCAGTACCACTTTTTTTGTTTCTCCCCAGAACTCGGAATTTCATGTTTTTAATCTGGAAGGGATGGGCCAATTCGAAATCCAGGTGCGGGTTAATCCCGACCGCAATACTTTGGTCAGCATCTGGGGAAAAGACGCCGATGGCGACCTGACAGCTACACACCGTTTTCTTCCCGGAGAGCTAACTCCCCTGTCGATGACAGCGGAAAACCCGTCCCGTCCTCCATCCACTCTAAAGCGCAAGACATCCGCTAAGAATCGGTCTCGCTAGGTGTTTAAAGGTCGATCACTTTTCAAAAGATGATACTGGTAGTAGAATAGAATGTTGAAAACGTAAAGGAGCATCAGTAATGGATTTCCAGCAGTATTTGCAGCCTACTTATTTTATTGAAAGCAGTCAGCCAACGATTATAACTACTGCTAAAGCGATTACATCAAAGGCGGGCTCCCGGGAAGAGACTTTACCAGCTCTTTTTTACCTGGTTCGCGATGAAATTGACTATCGAATGCAGGAAATATCCAGGAATCCTGAAGACTACCGGGCTTCGGTCATTCTGGAACGCGGTACCGGCTTTTGTGTACAAAAGGCCATCCTCCTGGCTGCACTCGCCCGCGCCTGCGGTATTCCCAGCCGCTTGCGGTTGGCAGCTATCAAGAATCATAAACTGCCGGCTTCAATGGCCCGAATGATGGGAACACAGGTGTTGTTTCCCCATGCTTATAACGAGTTTTATAACGGTAATTCCTGGGTAGCCGCAGCCGCAACTTTCAACCAGAACCTTTGCCGGAAGCTGGGGGTTCCCAGTGTAGAATTCGATGGGCGGCATGACGCACTTCTTCCCTCAAAGGACTTATCTGGACATCCCTATATTGAATACCTGGATGATTATGGTCCCTCAGCCGATCTTCCCCTGCCACTTATTTTAGAAAAGCTCCCCGTTTATTATGGAAACGATTACCTTAAATGGTATCTATAATAACTAAAAACCGCTTCCTGTTATCAATAGGAAGCGGTTTATTATCTGGATGCTTATCCAATGAATTTGGGGAATAGCCTCAATCTAAATGCACAATCTATAGCTGTATCAATTTAAAAATAGAAAGGAGTCTACGAAGTGCAGCTAAACATGATGGAACTACAGGCTCTGCGGCACTTAATCGGATCTCATGAAACGGCCGAGAAAAAGCTAAACTTTTATGCCGAGCAAGCCCAGGATCCGCAGGTCAGACAAATGTTTCAGCAGTCGGCCCAATCAGCCAGTCAAACCCGGCAGAAACTATTATCATTTTTAGGTTAAAGGAGTGGAAAAATGAGCAGGCAGATGCAAGATAAGGAATTTGTAAGTGATACCTTGTCCATGACCAAAAGCAGTTTGACCACTTATGCTAATTATATTGCCGAGTGTTCCAATCAACAACTGCGCCAAACCCTGCAGCAAATCCGCAACTCGGATGAGCAATTCCAATATCAGCTTTCGCAGATTGCTATTCAGAAAGGCTTTTACAAACCGGCTCAGACCGCTTCTCCCCAGGAGATTCAGCAGATTAAATCAATGGTTACCAGTTAACCATAAATCTCGGAAAGAGAGGGCCACTATGTGGCTCTTTTTTTTTTGTTTAATTTTTTCGCAGGCTCTCGACCAGGGCTTCATCAGCAGTAAACATTCGTTTATAGGACAGGGTAACGATTAATAAACAACCCATCGCCACAGAGGCGGCTACCATAATCATTACTACAAACTGATAGCGCACTGCTAATTGGGGACTCATTCCCGCCAGAATTTGCCCGGTCATCATTCCCGGGAGGCTGACCAGGCCCACCACCATTAAAGAGTTTATAGTCGGCATCATACCTGCAGACACTGCTTTTTGTACATACCTTACCACCGCTTCCCAGGGGGAAGCACCAAAACACAACAACTGTTCCACCTCATCCACATGGGCATGGATTTCGCTGTACATGCGATCCAGAGATAAGGCTATAGCATTCATGGAATTCCCCAGTATCATTCCAAATATCGGAATCATTACCTGAGCAGAATACCAGGGCTGGGGCGAAATGATAACAACTACCACGATCGAGCCTACCACAAAGGTACTGGCCGTGATGGAAAGGAATGAGGCCCAGACGGGGTTAAAAGGTACTTGACGTACCCGGCGGGTAGCTTCCCTGCTGGCGATAAAGCTCATTAATAAGATAATGGGTATGATAATCCAGAGACGGTTAACCTGGAAAATATAGGTTAAAACATAGCCAATCAGGGTAAGTTGAATAAAAGCGCGCACCGTTCCCCACAAAAGGGGTTTGAGCAAGTCTAAACGCAAGAACACCGAAATAAGACCGGTTAAAAGTACCAAAATTACACTCAAAGCCAACTGAAAATTGGAAATGGGAATGTAGCCGCTCAACTATGCCTCAACTCGCTTTCCAGGTCCAGCCAATGTACCTGTAAAGGTAATGCTTCCAAATCATCAGGGTCGTGGGAGACGATTATAATGCCCCGTGAATCTTCCCTCAGCCAGTCACAGAGTAAACCCATCAAAGCCTTACTGCTGTCACTATCCAGATAAGCGGTAGGCTCATCCAATAATAAAACCTGGGGTTCCAACAATAGGGCTCGCACCAGAGAGACCCGGGCGGCTTCTCCCCCGGACAGGGTTTGGGCTGGCTGGGACAGGATGGAGAGGGGCAGTAGTACTCTTTCCAAAAATTGGTTGGCTTCCTCAATATTGAAAGAGCGTTCTTGCTGAATGGTTTTTAAAGAAAAGGGCAGGCAGAGATTATCTGCCACACTCCCCTCAAAAAGAACCGGCTTTTGCGCTACATAATGCACTCGGGTGCGCCATTCCTGAGGCGGGAAAGTCAGCCAGTTTTTTCCCATAAAAAAGACTTCACCACTATCGGGCCGCAGCAGGCGGGCCAGTATTTTAAGCAGAGTTGATTTACCGCTTCCGGAAACACCCCGGATAGCCAATATGGTACCATCAATAAGCTGTCCGGAAACACAAATAGATTTGCCCTGCTCAAACTGGCGGCTCAACTGTTGAAATTCCAAAAGGATGGTTCTCAACCCCCTCATTTGCGAAGCAAGCCTACGAAAAAGAGAAGCCCTTTAGGCTTCTCACTGGGTGTCGAAAAAGTCGACACCCTGGGCTTCACACCCTTTACGAATCACGGGAGCTGGGAAAGTCCTTTACCCGTGGTGAGCGCGTTCTTCTCCCTTTTCGATAATGCTCTACGGCCTGGTAGACTTCGTCAACTGCCTGCATGGGTATTTCAATATAGCTGGTGCTGCGCTGAATATCAATATCCCCGATCTGATCCGCTCGCAATGAGGTGGAGTCAACCAGTATCTTTACCAGACGGGGCGGGGTCATTCCATGCATGCGTCCCAGGGAAATCTCCAGATGAGCCATTTCTTGTTCCTCAAAAACTGGCTCCTGGGCTTTAATCTCCAGACTGGCGCCTCCCCCCTCTTGAACCAACCGCAGAGCCGCCGCCAGCACCAGGGAGGCCTGATACTTGTCCAGTAGTTGATCAGCTATCTCCCGATAAGCCCCCAGAGGGGGATGCATCATCTTTAGTAGTTGTTCCTCAATTTTGTCCTGGTTGCAGCGCACTGCCACATCGGAGCTGGGTAACGTACAGCGGGTAATGCGCTTGCCAATGTACCTCTCAATGGCCCTGATTTGCTGGTCCTGCCAGGGTTCCATCAGAGTAATGGCGATTCCTGTACGTCCCGCCCGCCCGGTCCTGCCCACCCGGTGGACATAGGTGTCGGGATCATCGGGAATATCATAATTGATAACATGAGTTATGTTTTCGATATCCAGCCCCCGGGCAGCAATATCGGTAGCTACCAGAATCGCCACCTGTCCCTGGCGATAGCTGGACATAACCATATCACGTTCCCGCTGCGACAGATCACCGTGAATGGCTTCGACGTTATAGCTTCTATTCTTCAACATACCGGCCAGTTCTCCGGTTCCCTTTTTGGTACGGCAAAAAACCAATGCTGAAGCAGGTTTTTCCGCGGCGATAATACGGCAAAGCTGCTCCATCTTGTGACGGCTATCCACCAGATAGTATTTCTGCTCCAGGACGGAAATGGTTTTTTCCGGGGCTTCGATAAGCACCTCCACCG
This sequence comes from uncultured Syntrophomonadaceae bacterium, assembly GCA_964563775.1. Lineage (GTDB taxonomy): Bacteria > Bacillota > Syntrophomonadia > Syntrophomonadales > Syntrophomonadaceae > CAZLYH01. Next base: position 8,604 of record CAZLYH010000036.1, read on the forward strand.
GATCAATCATGAATCTTCGCCCCAGGTTGCGTATTTCCATATCCAGCGTGGCTGAAAAGAGAAACGTCTGCCTTTCCTGGGGACATTTTTCCACAATGTCCTCGATATCAGGTAAAAAACCCATATCCAACATTTTGTCGGCTTCATCCAGGACCAGAAACCGAATTCCCTTGAGATCAATGGTTCCGCGCCGTAAATGATCCAGTAAGCGACCGGGGGTCCCCACCACAATTTCCGGTTTTTTCCCCAGCGCTCTTAACTGCAACTCGATCGATTGTCCGCCGTATACTGCCAAAATGTGCACCTTGATTCGCATCCCCAGGGAAGCTATTTCCTCGCGAATTTGCACCGCTAACTCCCTGGTTGGGGCAACGATCAACGCCTGCAGCCCTCCGCCCTTTACCACCTGATTGAGAATCGGCAAACCAAACGAAGCGGTTTTTCCCGTACCCGTCTGCGCCTGTCCCATAACATCATGTCCCTGCATAGCCACAGGAATGGCTTCACTCTGAATGGGCGTTGGCACCTGAAATCCCCGGGCGTCAATCATTTTCAACAGCTCGCTCCTTAGCCCCATACTGGCGAAATCCGCGACTGCCAAAGCTGCTTCCTCCTCTTTTGTCCAATAACCTTTTTATTATAGCACAATGGGGAAGTTATTGGTTTTTCCGGGAATGTATAAAGCCACCAGGTACAGGCAAAAATTTGCCAGGGCTTGTACAAAGTGTGGCATACCCACACCGGTAAGCCATAAACATATAAGGATAACAAGTGGAAGGGGAGAAACCGTGAAGACTATTAAAAGCTACTCCGTTATAATGGCCCTGATGATTTGTGTCCTGTTCCTGCCAACCCCAGCCCTGGCCAACACCGCCACCTGGCATTACTTGAGCGACCGCAATAAAGAAGATATGGTTACCATCCAGGCCCCTTTGACGCTCCACCTGGACGGCAGCCTTTACCAGACCACCTTTATACTGTTAGCTACCGAAAACGGGTCGCCCCTGATTTCTCTTAGTGATTGTATGCGTCTTTTCTCTTGCCAGGCACAACTGGAGGAAGATGAAACCCTGCAACTACAGATAGCGCAGAAAACACTTACGTTTACACGCCAGGACTTAATGCTTTTGGAACCCGGCACCATTGTTTACTCTCAGGGTACGGCTTTACACCTGGACAGCATCTACCTTCCCCTGCAACCGGTTGTGGAAGCCAGTAACTATAACGTGGAATTCACTCCCACCAGCAGCGAGATAAATCTATTCAGCCCTGCCTACCAGGACCAGGCCGACAAACCGACAGGTGAGCCATTGTTACCCGACAACCTGCCCCGCTGGGGGAGCCTGGCTGAGGTCCCACAGATGACGGAATTGTGGCCTGGGGAAGAGATAATTGGTGGTTATTACACCAGCCTCATCAATAGCCCGGCCGGACGTACCCATAACATAGTCCTCTCCTGCGAAAAAATTTGCGGCACGGTGGTGGAGAGCCAGGAAGTCTTTTCCTTCAACCGTACGGTAGGGGAACGTACCGCGGCAGCGGGATACCAGTTCGCGCCCGTATTTTCCGGCCGGAAGGTGGTTCCGGGTATTGGCGGGGGCATCTGCCAAACCAGCAGCACCCTTTACAATGCCGCATTGGAAACCGAAATGGTTATCGCTGAACGGCATCGCCACAGCATGAAAGTAACTTACGTCCCGGCGGGCAGAGATGCTACCGTTTCCTGGGGCAGTATTGATTTTAAATTCCGTAATAGTCAGGATTATCCGGTCAGGGTCCTGGCCCGGGTCTACCAAAACTATGTAGTCCTGGCCTTTGCCCGGGTCAGCTCCACCCAGTAAGCATCTGCCGGGCATAGTTATTCAGTACTGGTAAATACTATGAAATATTGGCCGGTTTTCCTGGCCGGGAGGAGCACAGCAATCCATGAGTTTCCTGCGCGGAATTAATTACTGGCCGGCGGCAAAGGCCATGTACTGGTGGAATACTTATTCGGTTCAGGAAGTCATCCACGATCTGGAATTGATGGCTGCACACGGTTTTAATGTAGTGCGTTTTTTTCTAACCTGGGAGGATTTTCAGCCCTATCCCGACCACATTGCGCCTGATACCCTGGCCAACCTGATTATCACCGCCAACCTGGCTGAAACTTACCGGCTTAAGCTTATGCCGACTTTCTTTTGTGGTCATATGAGTGGGGTAAACTGGCTGCCCGGGTGGATGCTGGAACCGTGCCACACCGGGCAGCGGTTCCCGGTGTTCGCAAACGGCCGGTACCGTCAGGCCTCCCCGCTCAATTGTTATATTCGGGAAGAGGTGCTTCAGGCGCAATTGCTGCAGATCGAGACCGTCTGTACCGCCTTGCGGGGGCATCCTGCCCTGCTGGCCTTTGACCTTGGCAATGAGCCATCCAACTGGTGTATCCCTCCTGACCGCAAGTCGGCCCGGGAATGGCTGGCCCGTACCACGGACTGCATCCGCCAGTTTTCCCCGGAGGCCCGGATTACCCTGGGCATGCATGCCGAAGACCTGGAAGAAGATCGTAATCTCTGGCCGCAGGATGCCGCCGCCTATGTTGATTATGTAAGCATGCACGGCTATCCCTTTTACTTGAATTGGGTCGACAACCCTGCTGATGTTTATCTGGTGCCTTTCCTGGCCATGGTGACCGCATGGCTGACCGGGCAGGAGGTTCTCTTCCAGGAACTGGGGGCGCCCGGATCTATTTTAAGCCTCACCCGTTCCGGAGGTAAAACTGAGCTGTGGAGTGAAGAGGAAGTGGCCAGTTATTACCAGGAAGTACTGACCTTACTGCAACAGGAAAGGTGCAGCGGCGCTTTCGCCTGGTGTTTCGCTGACTATCACCCTTCACTATGGGAAAAGCCACCCCTGGAAAAGAACCTTCACGAACGCTTTTTCGGACTATTCCGGGCCGACAGTTCACCCAAACCAGCCGCCCGGGTCTGGTCAGCACTTTCCGAGCAGGAACCGGCACCACCAACCCCTCAAAGCTGGTTGAGTTCCTGGCAGCGGGAAGATTTCTACCACTCACCCCGGGCCAATCTGGAAAAAATGTTCGGGCTTTATAAAGCAACGATCGAAATGCAAAGGTCTGAGGATAAAGGAGACAAGAAATGAAAGTAGCTTTGTTATCCCCCATCGCCTGGCGAACCCCCCCGCGCCATTATGGTCCTTGGGAGCGGGTGGTTTCCCTGCTGACAGAAGGCCTGGTCAAAAAGGGGATCGATGTAACCCTGTTTGCTACTGGCGATTCCATGACCGCTGGCCATCTGGAATATGTTTGTCCTTACCCCTATGAGGAAAACCCCGGACTGGACCCCAAGGTGTGGGAAGCACTGCATATCTCCCATTGTTTTGAGCTGGCCGGGCAATTTGACCTGATTCACAACCACTATGATTTTTTGCCCCTTTGCTTCAGCCGCCTGGTGGATACCCCGGTGGTCACTACCATCCATGGCTTCTCTTCCCCCAAAATTGTACCGGTTTACCAGAAATACAACCGGGGCAACAGCCATTATGTATCCATCAGCGATGCGGACCGTCATCCTGACCTTAATTATCTGGCGACCGTTTACCATGGCATTGATTTGCAGGAATTCACCTTCCGCCCGCTGCCCGATGATTACCTGCTTTATTTTGGTCGTATCCACCAGGACAAAGGAACGGCCGAAGCCATCGAAATTGCCCGGCGCTGCGCGATGAAACTGTATATTGCCGGGGTTATCCAGGACAAGCACTACTTTAACCGGAGGGTGGCCCCCTATATCGATAATCAACAGGTTTTCTATCTGGGTTCACTGGGACCGGATAAACGCGATGAATTAATGGGCGGAGCCCTGGCCTTGCTGCACCCCATTCACTTTAAGGAGCCTTTCGGCCTGAGTGTGATTGAGTCCATGGCCTGCGGAACCCCGGTGATTGCTTTTAATCGCGGCTCCATGCCGGAGGTTGTCAAACATGGGTATAGCGGCTATCTGGTTCAGAACGTCGAGGAAGCCTGCCAGGCTATCAAGGAGGTAAAGCGGTTGAGCCGACAGGAGTGCCGGCGCTGGGTGGAGGAACATTTTTCCCAGGAGCGCATGGTTAACGATTACCTGGCAGTATACGAACAGGTTTTGAGGGAAAAAGATGGAGAAGGCAGCCAGGTTGCCGCCTTCTCATGATCGTCACTGTCTATTTTACCGGCGGGGTGAGAAAGAAAACCGAGTAGGTGCCAGCTCCGACATGGGCGCCAATAGCAGCCCCAATCTCGGAAATGACAAACTCCTGGCAGCCGAATTGGGCCTGAATCATCTCCTGGAGCTCCAACGCCCCCTGGTAATCATTGGAATGGTTAATGCCAATCAGTTGCCGGGAAAGTTCATAGCCCCTTTCCTCCATTAGCTCCAACATACGCCGGCGAGCTTTCTTAAGGCCGTGCACCTTTTCCAGGGGATGTATTTTACCATCCACAAAATGGAGGATCAATTTGATGTTGAGCAGGTTCCCCAGGGCGGCAGAAGCAGCACTAACCCTTCCTCCCCGCTTTAGCATGTCAAAATTACCTACAATAAACAGGTGTTGAATACGGGATACATTATCCTCTATCTCCGCGATAACTTCCCCTTTATTCTTCCCGGCCGCTATGGCCCGGGCGGCGCGAATCACTGTGAGCCCATAACCTACGGAAGCACTCAGGGAATCAATTACGGTAATACGCTGCGGGTCAACCATATCACGTGCCAGACAGGCCGACTGGAAAGTCCCGCTTAAACCGGAAGAAAAAGCTATGTATATTATGTCGTCATCACTTTCTCGCATTACCTTTTCGAATTCCTGCTGGAATTCGGCCGGATTTATCTGAGCCGTCGTAGGAACAACTCCGGGTCGGGAAATCAAATGATAGAATTCCGGCGGATCAATGGTAAGGCGGTCCCGGTAAGTCTGGTTTTCAATGGTTACCGGCATATGAAATAGCTTTACGCCCAGTTGATCCAGCAAATCCTGATCCAGATCACAGGCATTGTCCGCATAGAGCCTGATAGACAAATCAAGTTCCCCCTTTCAGGCGGGTCATTGTTACAATATATTGAATTGTACACTTTTTGTATGACTTTAAACAACCGCCTTAAACGGGCAAACAGTCGACATCTTTCTTCCCCCTTCCGCTTCCAGGGTTTAAAATGGATAAGTTAGATAACCAACCAACTTTTTAAGGTAGAAGAAAAAGGAGCCCTTATTAGTGAGCAGACTGAGCAGACTATCCCCTCTGTTTCTCTTTATAACCGCCTCATTCTTCATGGGACTTTACGGTGGCCTTTATGAACCTTCCTTTAACAACTATCTGGCTCAGGTTCACCATATCAGCGAAATAGCCCGGGGAGGGCTCGAGTTTCCCCGGGAACTGCCCGGTTTCCTGATGGCCTTTATTCTAGCTCTGCTGATTTTTCTCCCGGATACCCGTATTGCCCTGCTGGCGGCTGCCATGGTAGGCTTTTCCCTTTGGGGACAGGGTTTTCTGGCCCCCAACATGCGTATGGTGGTTTTTTGGATGCTGTTGTGGAGCACCGGACAGCACTTGTTTATGGTGCTTAAATCATCCGTGGCTCTGCGACTGGCAGAACCGGGACATGAAGGACGGACTCTGGGGACTATCGGGGCTATGGAGGCGGGAGGCGCTCTGCTGGGGATGCTCCTGGTTTATTTCGGAGTATCTTACTTTCACTTCAGTTTTCCAGTCATATTTGGCCTGGGCGGATCTTTCGCTCTGCTGGCAGCGCTGATCCTTTTCCCGATAAAGCCGGAACCAATGAAACGTCCGCCCCACTACCTGCTCTTCAAAAAGCGCTACACCTTATTCTACCTGCTAAACGTCCTTTTCGGTGCCCGCAAACAGATCTTTTTGACCTTTGGCCCCTGGGTACTCATCCAGATATTCCATTGTGAGGTCAGCACTTTTGCCATCCTGGGTCTGGTGGGAACCGGCTTCGGTCTCTTTTTCCGTCCCTGGTTGGGTCGAGCCATTGACGACTGGGGAGAAAAAATCATTCTTGCCCTGGAAGCCATTGTATTGATAGCTATTTGCCTGCTATATGCTTTTTCCATTCGCTGGTTTTCGGCCCCACTGGCTTTGCTGGTTATCATGGCCTGTTATGTGACTGACCAGTTGCTTTTTGCGGTGTCCATGGCCCGCACTACTTATCTGAACCGAATTGCCGAATCCAGTGATGATATTGCCCCGACATTATCAATGGGAGTCACCATCGATCATGCCGTTTCCATGGTCGTCCCCCTGGGAGGGGGCCTGCTGTGGGCTCACTATGGATTTGAATGGGTTTTCCTGGCGGCGACGGTGATTGCATTGGGCAACCTGGTCGCCGCGTTCTTCCTCCCCGCTCATGCTCTCCAGCCGGACACGGCCCCTGACGCTTCTGCCTGAGTGTGAAGTTTCCAATCCATTACCGACTTTATGCCCCAAACTTATTATACCGGGTACATACTTTAATGTCGTACCCTGGTAATTTTTCGCCTTGCCGGTTTAAACAGGAAAACGAAGCTTAGAACCGAAATAGTATAGCAGAGAAAAGAATCAAAGGAGATGGGAGAGATGGGGTACCCTGCTTATGAGACGCTTAAAGTGGAGATGCTGGAAGGGGATATTATGCTCCTGGGCCTGAACCGTCCCCAAAGCCTGAATGCGGTCAGCCGCCAAATGCTGGACGACCTGGCAGACATCTGGTCACGCCTGCGCCACGATTTCAAGACCCGGGTGGTCATCCTGCGCGGAGAGGGAGAAAAGGGCTTTTGCGGCGGCGTTGATGTCCGTGAAGGAATGACCGAGGAACTCATGCATATGCCCGGTTTTTATGAATACCAGACCCGCCTGGCCGAACTCCAGTTGGCCATGCGGCAGATTCCCCAGCCGATTATTGCCCTGATCCATGGTGCAGCTGCTGGGGCTGGCTTTAGTTTTGCCATTGCCTCCGACCTGCGTATTATCTCTCCGGATGCGCGTTTTTCCGCCTACTATATTAATGTCGGCCTGGGGGGAGCAGATATGGGTTCCAGTTACTTTCTGCCCCGGCATATCGGCACCGGCAGAGCCTTTGAATTTTTACTTACCGGCCGCTTTATGAGTGCCGAGGAGGCCATGCAGCTCGGCCTGGCTTCCCGTTGCGTTCCTCGGGAAAAACTCCTGGAGACCGCACTGGAGATAGCGGCTGATATTGTCAGCAAGGATGCGGTGGCGATCCGCCTAACCAAGGAAGCCATCAACCAGAACCTGGACTGCGGCGGCCTGGAGGCGGCCCTCAATATGGAAAACCGCAACCAGTTGCTCCTGGTCATGCATAACCTGGATAAAGGGCAGGAAAGGCCTTTTGGTTAAGTCTCCTGCTTGACCGTCGTTAGTTGCACATGGCAGAGAACGTGAAAAAGGGCCTTAAAATAAAGGCCCTTTCACAATTGTCTAAAAAAACAACAAAATATTATTCCAGCTTGTTGGTCTTGGTCCAGATGTTCATTTTCTGGGCTTCCTTGATTAGCTCATCCTGGAACTGGGGATGAGCGATGGAGATAAGTTCCTCAGCCCGCCACCAGGTGGGCTTGGCCCGCAGCCTGACTGCACCATATTCAGTTGCAATGTAGTCTACCATTTGCCTGGGAACAGTAGTAATAGAGGCCGGCTCCATCGTGGGAACAATACGGGACTTCAGGTTGCCTTCCTTGTCTTTGTAGGTGGAAGCCAAACAGATGAAACTCTTCCCGCCTTTGGACCACTGTGACCCCAGGACAAAGTCCCACATCCCGCCATTACCGGAGATCTGTACGGTGTTGCTGCTTTCCCCGTTTACCTGGCTGTAAAGATCTACTTCTACGGCATTGACAATTGATATAAAGTTGTCCAGGCCGGAAATTACCCGCGGATCGTTGGTATAGCCGACCGGGTAGGACGCACAGAAGGGGTTGTCGTGCATGAAATCATACATGCGCTGGCTGCCTATGGCGAAGGTAAAGGCGACCCGGCCCCGGTCAAAGTTTTTGGCCATGCCATTCATGCGGCCGGCTTCTATCATATCCACATAGGCATCTACGAACATCTCGGTATGCCCGCCCAGATTTTTCAAATCCGATTCGGCAATGGCCGTACCAACCGCTCCCGGCATTCCTCCTATTCCCAGCTGAATACAACAGCCATCATGGATAAACTCCATGAGATGTCGGGCGATGGCCCAGTCCACCTCACTGGGTTTAATCCCGGGAAGATCGGGAAGTTTTTGATCCTCGGGCGCTTCGATGACATAGTCCACCAGGGAGAGGTGTACTGACTCATCCGCCCCACCCAGACAGCGCGGTTGATTCTTGTTGACCTCAACAATGACCGTATCCGCCACTTCCATATTGGCCAGTGTTTCCGAGTTTTGCGGTCCCAAATTAAAATACCCATGATTATCCATGGGGCAAACCTGGGCTACCGCCACGTTACGGTGTGGAGCAATACCTTCGCGATAGAGCTTGCAGGCTTCATGATAAATGATAGGACAGTAGTAGGCCAGACCATAGGATTGGAGAATACGGCTCACTTTACTGAATTGCCAGTCGATATAAATAAAACTATCCTTGACTTTGGCCACTTCCGGTACAGGCGGCACCGTTACTGCACAATAGACCTGAACATCCCTTAACTCAGTTCTTTTCGCCAGAGCCTGATCAAATTGCACTGGTTTTCCACAGAAAAAGCCATAGTCGACAATATCGCCGGATTTGACCACCTGAGCCGCCTGCTCCGGGGTCACCAGCTTACGCTTATACTCTTCTTTATACACCCCTTAACCCCCCTATATACTTTTCTGAAGAATAACGCTTGGAAATATTTTAGTTTTTTTACACCTCCTTATCTCTAATTGTAACCTCTTAACATTGATAGTGTCATTTTAAAATAAATCTAATTTTTGCGAAATTGCGCTATTTTTATTCTTTATTGTCGCCGGGCTTATAACCTGGGCAATATTTATAACACTTCGTCCGCCTGCAGCTCAGCTATTTCCTGCTCACTGTAACCAAGCCAGGAGAGGATTTGCTGATTATGTTCACCCAACCCCGGGAAGGTTAGTCCATTGTCCAGAGATAGTCCCGGCATCTTGATGGCCTGCCCGGTCAGGAAAAGATCCCGCCCGGAGCCCTTAAAGTTCTCGAGGCGATGAATCATCTTGCGGGCGATAATCTGAGGGTGCTGGCACATCTCCTCCAAGTTAAGCATCGGTGTAAAACAAATCTGTTGGTTGCCCAGCAACTCCAGCCATTCCTGACGATCCTTTTGGGAAATAATATCCTGAATTATCTTCTTCATTTCTTCCTGTCGGTCCGGTTCCCATTGTTGATATATAAAATCTTCCCGGCCGATAAGATCGCAAAATTTCTTCCAAAAGGAAAACTCCACTGCACCCAGGGTTACATAGCTTCCATCCCTGGTCTTGTAGGTGTTGTAAAAGGCATAGCAGCCGCTCATGACTTCCTCGCCCCGCCGGGGGGGCCGATCCCAACCGGCCCACTCAGCCAGGACCTGGACCAGCAAGCTGATAGCCCCGTCAGTCATGGAGATATCGCAGTATTGACCTTCCCCGGTTTTTTCCCGATACAGCAACCCCAACAGGATGGCCACCGCCGCATAGAGTCCCCCCCCGGCCAGCACGGCAAAAGTGACAGGCGGAAGGGATGGTTCTTGCCCTTTACCGCCATACAGCCCAGCGATACCGGCAATACTCTGAAAATTAAGGTCATGTCCAGGTTCTCTGCTCAGGGGGCCGGTTTGACCATAGCCGCTTAAGGAGCAATAGACGATGCGGGGATTAATGCGGCGCAGATCCTGATAACCCAGTCCCAGCTTATCCATGACTCCGGGACGGAATTGTTCCATGACTACGTCGCTGGACTTTACCAGGCGGCGGAAAATCTGCTTGCCCGCTTCCTTTTTCAAGTCGACGGCCAGACTCTTTTTATTGCGGTTCACTTGGAAAAAAAGCGGCCCCTCTCCCTCTATGGTGGGTGGTTGCCAACGTCCCGGATCACCCACTCGGGGTTCCTCTACTTTAATAACCTCGGCCCCAAAATCACCAAGAATCTGTGAGCAGAGTGGACCGGCCACCACCCGGGTCAAATCCAGCACCCTCACTCCTGAAAGCGGTAACACCTTGACGCCAACCTCCCATTCCCCACATTCTTCTTACGGAATTTTCTCCATCGGATAAAAAAATCCCTTCTATGAGCGTGAATGGCAGCCCCGAGAAAATATTTGGACACGGATAACGCGGATAACTCTGGATTTGCACCGATACCAACCATTCAATTGGAAAAAATCTGCACGGTGGTTTTAGAACCTTGTAGAGGTTTGCATGCCGCCAACCGGATAGAGACATCACGGATTACTGGGATTCGCGGATGAAAATCGCAGCCCCGGAAACAATACTACTGGGATTCCCACCCATTAAACCAGGCACCAGGGAGGCAAAAGTTTAGTGCTGGGCCAGATAATTCGTTTTTCCCTCACCGGGCTCGTCAATACGCTGGTCGACTTTGGCCTGTTTAACCTGCTTCTCTACGGCAGCAGAGTGGAAGAAGGCTGGTGGCTGCTGCTTTTTAATCTTCTGGCCACTGGGGGTGCCGCGTTGAATAGCTACTTTATGAACCGGTATTTTACCTTCGGTATTTCCCGGAGTGGACATCGTCAGTCCTCCTTACGGTTTGTCCTGGCCACTGGCGCCGGGATGCTCATCAACAGTCTGGTGGTCATGCTGGTATCCACCGCCCTGTTTTCA
>CAZLYH010000037.1:0-19259 GCA_964563775.1 uncultured Syntrophomonadaceae bacterium
CTGTTGAAAAATGAGCTGTTGCTGGACAAGTATGATCAGATCGTGGCAATTTTTGATGAGCTCAAGGACTATACTGAGTACCATTTTAGCTGTGAGCAGAAGTATATGGCCAGCATCGGTTACAAAAAGATGCTGTCGCACAAGGTAGTACATGATGATTTTATTGATAAAATCAAGGGCATCGATTTGGAAAAAGTGGACGATGATCAGGACCAGTATCTGATGGACCTGTTGAATTTTGTTGTCCAGTGGATTGAACAACATATTTTGGGTATGGACAAAAAGATTGTAGAGGGTTAAGGCCGATCCATTGAGCCTTAGCAAACAAAACTAAGCTCGCATCATCTAAGGGCAGCGTAAAAAGCTGCCCTTTCTGCCGCCCATTCATCTGTCGTCGTTTAGTCGGGAGGGACTTTGCCGTTATCTTCCCTTAAACCCTGTTTAAATCTGAGGTAGTCGATAAATGTCTCCAAATCGTTAAGGGATTGGGGATCCAGATCGGTAAAAAGACTCTTGGGCGGGAGGTAAGAAGATGACGGTCGTCTTTTCTCATGGGGTATAGTGGGTGCAGGTGAAAGGTCGGGAGTGGTTTCTAAGTATTTCCCTATAGTCGGACATGACGGGAAGTCGGATAAACCCAAAAGGTAATCGGTGCTGACCTGAAATAACTGGGCAATATTTACCAGTGTGTGTAGGGCAGGTAGGGTCAGCCCCTTTTCGTATTGGGTAATTGCACCATTGCTAATCTCCAGGGCTCGCGCCAGTCCGCGGGTGGAAAGACCGTGCAATTCTCTTAGTGCTCGAAGGCGAGAAGCAAATATTTCTTTATTAAACATAGAAAACCCCTTTACGGTTAGCTACACTAACCGATATACTAGGAATGGTTAGCTACAATAGTCGCATAGTGCATAAAACAGAATAGCTGTCGAACACATGACCTTAGTCCCGGTAAGATGGACAGCAATCTCCAGGGGAATGCAATTGTCCCAAAAGGTGCATTGAAAAAAGCAAACTAAAAACACACCGCAAACCCCTCGGTCAGCAAGCTGCAAAAAGTCTTGTACTTATTTTTTCCACCAGGGAGCCTTATTAACAAAAAAGTATGGCAATTATTAACCTTCTAATAATATCTTACCCCTTTATGCCATACTGTGTAAATCGTACTAGGACAAAGGTGGGGGAAAAGAATGAACTGATTTGGAAAAACGATTTTTCCCGGACGATTCGTGTACGGCAACCTTTATCAAAAAAGGCGTCTTCCCCGGCGGAGTGATGAGATAGAATAGTTTTTTCAGCCTGTTTGCAAATACGGATAATGCTGCTGATTAAGGTGGCTAGCATGGGGAGAGTGCAAATGAGAAATACTTTCCATCATCTTGAGAAAATCAGGGTACACGATTTTCGGACCTACAGGCATTCTTTGCGGGTAGCCATGATATCGGTTTCTATGGGCAAGCAGATAGGTCTGACCAAAGAAGAGCTGGTCGCGGTAGAGGAAGTAGCCCTTTTACATGATTACGGTAAGATAAGGGTTGCTGGCGAAATTTTGCGAAAAGCCGGGACCCTTACGCCGGAAGAACGGTTGCTGGTGGAAAAGCATCCCTATTATGGGGCGGTTATGGCGGCAGATATTCCCCCACATCTCCGTCTGGCTATTCTGGGTCATCACGAACGTTTCGATGGAGATGGTTATCCTACCGGCCTAAAGGGTGAGGATATTCCCTATATAGCAAGAATTATTGCCATTGCTGATAGCTATGATGCTATGGTATCAGTCCGGCCTTACGGAAGACTTTTTTCCCATGAGGAAGCGATAAAGGAGATATTACGCTGCTCAGGCACGCAATTTGACCCTTACCTGGTACGTTTTTTAAAGGGACAATCGGAAATTTTAGGCATTAATAAGGCTCAACCATCAGGTTAAACTGTAGTTGAGCCTTAAATAAAGGCCGCACAATATTTCTAATGGCACCGAAGAACGGTTCCGAGACAAAAAAGAAGGATGGCCAGCTCAAAAAGGCCATCCTTCTGTATTTTCCTAAAAGGTGCTTATTACGGCTGGATAAGAATTTTCACATCCGGGTACTTGCCGCTGGACAGGCGTTCAAATGCCTCCTGTACACCATCCAGGCCAACAGTTCCAGATATAAACCGCTTGAGATTGATTCCACCCTTGGCGAGGATGTTCAGGGCGCGATCAAATTCATGCACATAGGCAAACATGCCCAGGAATTTGATTTCCTTGATGGTCATAATGAGAATGTTAACCGGCTGCGGAGTATAGTTTTGCCCAACCTGGGCCAGCACTCCGCCTTTCTTAAGTGCAAAAATACCGGTATTAATGGATGCGGCCAGGCCGGCGCAATCTATGCAGACGTCAAAGCCGCCGCCGGATGCCTTGAGGAGTTTAGGGATAAGCTGTTCGTCACGTGCATCGAAGTATTCGTTGACATCACCTAATGTAACAGCGTTTTCTCCACGCAGGGGATTGGCTTCCGTCATGGCGATATAGGTGGCTCCAGCATATTTGGCCCAGGCGGCAGCCAGCAAACCGATAATTCCGCCACCGGATACCAGAACGGAATCACCCGGTTTTACTCCCGCCTCGAGAACTGCACGCAGGGATACTGCTGCCGGTTCCAGCATGGCGGCTTCTTCCAGGCTTACGTTATCGGGGAGTTTTCTTACTACATCAGCGCGAGCCAGAAAATACTCGGCATAAGCTCCCGGGGCGCTAATACCGGGACTGGCAGCAAAGACATTGGTGCATCTGTTGAACTGACCGTTTTTGCAGTAAAAGCATTCCTGGCAGTTGTTCATGGGCAAAGCCGTTACCCGATCGCCCGCTTTCAGATCGGTACGGCTGCCTGGATCTACAACTACACCACTAAATTCATGGCCCATAATCAGGCCTTTGTCCTTGTCATCGCCGTTTTCCCAGAAATGAATGTCGGATCCGCAGATGCCTACCCGCTCGATCTTCATAAGTACGTTTTGGCCATCCGCTTTCGGCGTATCACGTTCAACCAGGGCTAGTTTTCTTTTTCCTTCAATAACTATGGCTTTCATTTTTGCTTTCCCTCCTCATACTTTGTTCACTGTTATAGTAACAGTGCAATTTGTGTGCCATATAGAAACATGTGGCTTAAGCGGGTCTGTATCACGTATCTGGAGGCAGAGATGGCGTCCCGAAATGTAACACGTGCTCCGGAATGGGGCAATTTTAAAAATATCGATGGAACAATCCGCGCCAATGCCGCCATCCGACAGTACTACCGCAAAAGGGCAAAAGCTATTAGAATAGAAATGGTAAGTAGGGGTTGACCAACACAGGGGAGTGACCTGCATGCGTAAAGGTGTTGCTTTTTTACTGGTGGTTTTAATCGTGGTCTGCCTGGGTATCTGGGTTTTCCACGGTATATTCTCAGGATCGGTTCCAACGGCGGGGGAGGGGGTTGCCGACCCGGCGCCGTGGCGGCAGAACACCAATGGATACCGTTCCAACCAGGTTTTTTTTGACTTGGAACCCGGGTATCATTTTGATTCAGTGGATTGGCTGGGCCGGGAGGAACTGCTGATTGTGGCGGTAAAGGATTGGGGCAGCAGCTCTGGGGCCGGTGAGTATCGGAAGGTTTATGCATATAATATACTTGATGACCGGCGCACCCTGCTTTTCGAGGGGGAATTTGGCAAGAATCCCGGTGGCAGCCGGGTAGTACTGCCACGCTCCGGCCAGGCGGGATTACAGGCTGGGGATCGGTTACTGCTCTTTGATCTGCAGAAGGGATGCCTCCAAAAGAACCTACCTTTTCCCAGCGGTGCCCTGGAAGCCGAGGTCTCCGGTGATGGCCGAAGCCTGGTTTACCTTACGTCAGAAGGGTTATTCCGAGCGGATTTGGATGACCATGAACCGCAGCTGCTGGCCGATGTGCAAAAGGCTCTGGACGTGGTAAATCCATTGCCGGTGCGGCCCCATTGGTCGGATGACAACCAGAGGATTGCTTATGTAACTCGCTTAGGAGATGAGGCCAGAGTAAACATTATCACTACCGGGGATGGCAAGCTGGAACAGCACGCTATTCCCGGGGGCGATGAGTTTGACCTGCTCTGGCTGCCCGATAACGGGCGGCTGCTGGTGGCCTCTGGTAACCGGGAGAACCGTCAGGCGGACCTGACGGTAATCTTTACTCCGGGTGGGGGGCAGGAAAGCACCCGGGAAGATGGGACTATTGCGCTCCAGGAAGCCTTTGGGGATATGGCCCTGTATTCCTGTACCAACAGGGAAACGGATCGAGTAGGCCTGGTACTGTTTAATTGCACGACCGGGCAGGGACAGGCATTAACCCCCCAGTTTTCCGATGTGCTCTCGGCCCGCTTTTCTCCGACCGGGCGGTTTATTGCTTTCCTGGCCCGCAATGGAGGCGATCCCGAGCTCTATATTACCTACAAGGATACTAACCCGGAAGGAGTCAGGCAATGAAACAAGTGTTGACCATCGCCGGTTCTGATTCATGCGGCGGAGCAGGTATTCAGGCGGACCTTAAAACCTTTAGTGCGTTGGGGACTTATGGCCTGAGCGTTGTCACGGCGGTCACCGCTCAGAACACTTTGGGTGTACATGACGTGCGAGAACTGGATGCGGATATAGTCAGGGCGCAGATTGACTGTATATTCGATGATATAGAAGTGCATGCGGTGAAGATTGGTATGGTATCCGATGCAGAGTTGATTGACACTATCGCTGCATGTCTGGTGAAACATGGTGCGAAGAATATCGTTTTAGACCCGGTGATGGTGTCAACCAGCGGGCGCCCTCTGTTGGAACCGGAGTCTACACAGGAGTTGATTAAAGTCCTGTTCCCTCTGGCCCGGGTGGTTACCCCTAATCTGTCCGAGGCGGAAGTAATCACCGGTGAGAAGGTGGAGACGGTTGCCGGGATGGAGGAGGCGGCTCGTCAGATCAGCACTCTGGGACCGGGCAATGTGGTGGTCAAAGGCGGTCACCTGGCCGGGGAGGCCATTGATGTTCTATATGATGGAACCCGTTTTGAGTACATCAGGGGAACGCGGATTGATACCAAAAACACTCATGGGACCGGCTGTACCTTTTCGTCGGCTATTGCTGCCTTTATCGCCCGGGGTTGCGATGTCCCGGCGGCGGTACGGCAGGCCAAAGAGTATATTAGCGGCGCCATAGAGAATTCCCTGGAGATGGGGCATGGCAGTGGACCTACCCATCATTTTTATGAACTATACCAGCAGGCTGGAAAGGTATTTTAGAGTTATTAGGAGTGGGTGGGGCGGCCCGACATGATTATAAATGAGGTGGCGTTTTGTTTAACTGGGGAGTTGCCAACAAAACGGTAAAAGAGCTACGCAAAAACATGGGGCTGACCGCCAAAGAACTGGCCCAGCGGGTCAAGGTGGAGACATCAGCTATTAACCGAATTGATGACGTCAAGCTTAAGGACGTCCCTGAACCCTTGTGCAGCCGGATTACGCCTATATTAAAGGGAAAGGATTTTGACAAAGCCCCTTGGCTTTAGAAGAGGTTATTCCTGGAGCTTCCCGTCCTTCCATATGCCGGAAGTGGTCGTTCCATCTGCATGGGTAATGGTTCCTTTTCCGTGCATATGCCCGTGGCGCCATTCGCCTTCATACTTGGCGCCATTAACAAAGGTCATGGTGCCCTGGCCATGATATTCCCCGTTCTGGAACTCGCCTGTATAAGTACATCCCATCACGCTAGTGAAGGTACCCTGGCCGTCAAATTGCCGTCCCTTGAACTCACCGGTATAGGTTCCATCGCCTGGAACTACCAGGGTCCCCTGGTGGCGAAATATGGTCCAGGAGCCTATCAGGTAAGCAAAGACCACGATACATATGGCTAGAAACGAGTAAAGAATTCTCTTTTTGGACACATTTATAACCCCCCATCACTTATTCCATTATAAAGCGATACTGCCTTCCCGTAAAATGGAAAGCAGGCAGTTTATAATAGATTGGGATGGAACATGATGAAACCGGGAATGTGTTAGTGGGTTTAAAAGGGAGCCTACTCGAAAGATAGGCTCCCGGAATTAAATCGGCTGGGTTATATTAGCAGTCTTGCAGCCCTTTTGGCTGAGCGTAGATTAAAAGAATTCCGCCGCCAGGGCGCTAAAGGCGGGCAGCGAGTTTTCGATGATCCGCATGCTAACACAATAGGCCAGGCGCACATAGCCCGGGCACTTGAAGCCTACGCCCGGGACCATCAGCAAGTTGTATTTCAAGGCCCGCTGGCAAAACTCCACATCGTCGGCGATGGGGGAGCGGGGGAAGAGGTAGAAAGCTCCCTGGGGTTGGACACATTCAAAGCCCACGCTAATCAGATGGTTGTAAAGGAGATCCCGCCGTTGCTGGTATTCATTAGTGTCCGGCCCCTCATCCAGGGAGGAAGCAACCAGATGTTGAAAGATGGAAGGGGCGTTGACGAATCCCAGGGTGCGGTTGGCGAAGATCATGCCTCCTATCATGGTGGAAACGTCCTGGATTTGCGGACTGGCGGCAATGTAGCCGATGCGCTCGCCGGGCAGGGCCAGTGATTTACTAAAGGAGTTTATCACCACACAGTTTTTGAAGATTTTCATCATGTTGGGGACTTTGGTACCTCCATAAACCAGCTTGACATAGGGTTCGTCAGAGATAACCAGAATAGGCGAACCGATTTCTTTTTCCTTGCTTTCCAGAACTGCCGCCAGGGCTTGCAAGGCTTCTTCACTGTATACCACTCCGGTGGGGTTGTTGGGGGAGTTGAGGATGATGGCCCGGGTGCGGTGAGTAATAGCTGCTTCCAGGGCCTCAGGAGTAGGGACGAAATCTGCATTGGTGGGAACAACCACCGTTTTTCCCCCATGATTGCTTACATAGAAATGGTACTCCACAAAATAGGGGCTGAAAGCAATCACCTCATCCCCGGGATTAAGGATAGTCTTAAGGACTACGTTTAAGCCTCCGGCTGCACCACAGGTCATAATGATGTGCTCGGCCTGGCAGGGCAGTCCGCTCTCGGCGGCCATACGAGCGGCAATGGTCGTGCGCACTTCCGGATCACCGGCATTACTGGTGTAGCGATGCAGTCCACCCCGGTCGCTGGCGACCAGCCGCTTTAGTTCTTCGAGGACCCTGGCAGGGGGCTCGTAGTCCGGGTTGCCCAGGCTAAAATCATAGACCTTGTCGGCGCCATGAATCTGGCGAAGTCTTTCTCCTTCCTCGAACATGGCCCGAATCCAGGAGGAATTCTTCATGTCCTCCAGCATTTTACTCGCTATCACGGTGTACCGTCTCCTTTTCCTATTTGGTCTGCCAAAATTAGCAGTCGTCATCTGGCCAAAGGCTTTTAGCGGGACCTATTATTAGCAACCCACCTGACACCTTCTCCTTATAATACTAAAACTTGCTGGCAGAGTTAAGCAAGAAGCTGCCCTTTTTCTCCAACAAAAAAGCCATTTGCAAACCTGATTAATATCTTGCCGGTTATCTGACTATCTGGTAAAATATCTTCTAATACAGAAAATAGAATTCTATAATTCGATTATTAATCGGTCAGGCGTTGTGCCGGGCCCGTTACGGGCAGCGGGAGTACCGTGGGACTATTATGGAAATAACAGTCTTACGGTATTTTTGTATATAGGACTATTTTTGAGGGAGTGGTTGGTGTGGATCGGTTGACAACGTCCATTTCTGACTTTTTGATTAGCCGGACAATTGCCGGGGTGACCACAGACAAATGTATTGATCCTGAACACCGCAAAAAGATCGCCTATCTGGAGGCCTGGGTCAGTATTATCGGTAATCTTGTTCTGGCCATTGTCAAGGCTGTCTTTGGTGTATTGGTGAACAGTATCTCCTTGATTGCCGATGCGGTGCACACCGCCTCCGATGTGCTGACCTCGTTGGTAGTTATCCTGGGTTTCAGGCTGGCGGCAATACCGCCCGATAAGGAACACCCCAACGGCCATGGCCGGATTGAATTCATTGCTACTCTGGTTATTTCCTTGCTTCTGGTGGGGGTGGGAATCAAGTTTGGGATTGATTCCTACCATCGTTTGCGGGTGAACACTCCGGTGGCGGGAAGCTATCTGGTAGTAGTGGTGATGCTGGTGGCCGGGTTATTTAAAGAATGGATGTCGCGCTTCTCCATTGATTTGGGGCAGCGGATCTCTTCTTCCACCCTGATAGCCGATGCCTGGCATCACCGCACTGATGCCATCGCTTCGGTACTGGTGGCTATCGCTATACTGGCCTCGAAGTTTGGTTATTACTGGGTGGATGCCGTTCTGGGTTTCGCGGTGTCGGCGCTTATTGTCTGGACGGGAATAGAGATTTTCCGGGAATCATGTTCCAAACTTATCGGGGAGTACGATGGGGAACAGGTAGAGCAGATTAACCAATTGGCCGTCGCTGTCCCCGGTGTACTTGCTGTCCATGATATCAGCGTTCATGACTATGGTGCCAATAAGGTGGTTTCCATCCACATCGAGGTGGATCAGGATTTACCGCTGGCAAAGGCGCATGATATTGCAACCACGGTGAGGGATACCATCAATCAGCAAATGTTTACCTCCTCCACTACCGTTCACGTTGACGGGGTGGAGCGGCCTTCCTGGTAAGGTTATGTTTGGCTCCGTTTATCTCAGTAAATTAGGCAGCCAGGTGCTTATTCCAGGAAAGGCGATTAAAATAGCCAGGCAGACGATAATCGCCCCCAGAAAGGGCCAGATACCCTTAAAGATGGTCTCCAGGGGCACATCCGGGGCCACTCCCTTGATAATGAATACGTTCATACCCACCGGAGGCGTAATCACCCCCATGGCTACCACCAGTACGGTAATGACACCGAACCAGATGGGATCATAGCCCAGGTTGCCGACCACAATGGGGTAGAAGATGGGGATGGTCAGCAAAATCAAGGCCAGGGCGTCGATAAAGCACCCCAGGATCAGGTAAATGAGCAGGATAAGTGCCATTACTGCCCAGGGAGGCATGGCCAGAGCAGCGGTCCAGTTGGCCAGCTCAAACGGAAGCCGGCTAACCGCCATGAAGCGGCCAAATATTACGGCTCCGGCGACCAGCAACATTATCATGGCAGTGGTGCGGGTGGCATCCAGAAGCGAGCTTTTTAAACCCTCCCAGTTGAGATGACGGCCCAGCAAAGCCACCAGCAAAACGCCCGCTGCTCCCACTGCACCCGCTTCGGTAGGAGTGAACCAGCCCGCAAAAAGGCCTCCCATGGAAAGAGCGAAGACCGCCAGGACTTCACCCAATCCCCCGCGCAAAGCCTGCCACCTTTCCCGCCAACCTGCTTTTGGCCCGGCCGGACCGAGGTTCGGATTGCGCAGGGTGAGCAGGCGAATGGTGGCAATGTACATAAGCATCAGCAGGAGACCGGGAATAATACCAGCGATAAAGAGTTGACCAATGGACTGTTCAGTGGACATGCCATAGACAATAAAGATAACACTGGGGGGAATCAACACCCCCAGCACGCCCCCGGCGGCAACACTCGCAGTCGCCATGGAATCATCATATTGGTATTTCTTCATTTCCGGCAGAGCGATGGCCCCCATAGTGGCAGCGGTAGCCGTGTTGGAACCGCATATGGCGCCAAAGGCGGCACAGGCTACCTGGGTGGCCATGGCCAGACCTCCGGGACGGTGCCCTACCAGTTTGTAGGCAAAAACATAGAGTCGGCTGCCAATGCCTGAGTAATAGGCCAAAAAGCCCATCCAGACAAACATGGCGATCACGCTCAGGCTGTAGGAGGAAAAAGTGCTGTAAAGTTCCCTGGCAACCATGGAGAAACCTGCCTGGGGATTGACCAGCAGGCTGAAGCCAACAAAACCCACCAGAGCCATGGCATAAGCAATGGGCATGCGCAGGAGGATAAGTACAAAGAAAACCGCTATACCGATAAGTCCTAACATTACAGGAGTCATGATATCATCCTTTTCCAAGATTCTATGATGCGCAGCAGCAGCACCAGGCCAAGGCCCACCAGGCCCAGGGTGATCAGATAGACTACCGGAGACAGGGGAACTTCGCTGGTAGCAGAAACCATGTTGTTGGCAGTCAGGCTGCGGGCATACCCGGCGGTAAACCAGGCGGCCAGGGCCCAGAATACCAGGCCCAGGCTATTTATGAGCAGGTCAATAACCGCCTGCATTTTGGGCGGTAGTTTTTCCATCACAAAACTTACCGCGATATGCCCGTCCTGGAACGCGCAGTAGGCCAGGGCCAAGCCGATGGCGGCTGCGGTTAGCAGGTTGACATAGTCATAGGTCCCGGCAATGGGATGGTTGAATATTCCCCGGGTAATAATGTTGAGAACCACCAGAAACATGATGGCAAACAGACAAACACCGGCAATGCGATCCAGAACCCGGCTAAAGCCCTGCACCAGTGCCGTAAGATATTTCACTCTGGTTTGCACCTCCGTGAGTACTATTTATATTGCTGATTGTACTTCTCGGCCAGGGCTTTGACTTTATCCAGGGTCTCCTGACCCTTCAATCCCTTGGCGTCCATACGCTTTACCCAGTCCTGCTGCACCGGTTCCACCAGCTTAATCCACTGGGCTTCTTCAGCGGCCGGCAGGGTGATGACTTTCATTCCCTTTTCGTCCACGGCGTATTTCATAGCTTCCTCATTCTGTTTATCCCAGAGGCCCATGGCTACTTCCTGGAAGACCTTTTGGCTGGCTTCGGCAACGGCTTTCTGATTTTCCGGCCCCAAGGAGTCCCACTTGGCTTTGTTCATGGTAACAAAAAACAGCGTGTTGTAGAGGAACGGGGTTTTGGTAACATACTTTGTGACTTCGGCCTGTTTCCAGCCCTTCAAAACTTCCACCGGCCCCAGATTGCCCCGCACCAGGCCCCGGGAAAGCGCTTCATAAGCATCGGACTGGGGCATGGCTGAGGGAACGGCGCCCAGTTTCTCCAAAGTGGTAGCGGAAAGACCGGTAGCCCTTATTTCCAGACCCTTCATATCGCTGAGCTGGCGCACGGGAACTTTGGTATACAGGTCTCCCGGGCCGGTAGTCAGCACCATTAAGAGTTTGGTATCCTGGATTTCGGCCGGGTTTAATTCCTGGAGACCCTCCCAGGCTACCTGGCTGGCTGCTTGGGAATTATTGTAACGAATTCCCGGAAGTTCAAATACCTCGGCGATAGGAAAACGTCCCCGGGTATAGGCAAAGCAGGAAATACCGATGTCTGCTACTCCGTCAACTACCCCGCCATAAATGGCATCTGCCTTGAGCAGGGTTTCCCCCGGATAGCTGGTTATTTTCACCTGCCCATTGGTGGCTTGCTCCACTTCCCGGGCCAGGGATTGGACCAGCTCTACCTCTGCCGGGTGAGTGGCCGGCCAGAAATGAGCCAGCTTCAGCTCGATTACTTCCTTTTTGGCGGCAGCATCCTGCGGCGCCTTTTCTTTTGAGCATCCCGGCAACACGGAGAACATCAACATAACCACCAGCATCACCGCCAATGGTTTACCGCTGGACCGCAGCAGACCCGACCCTGCCCAATTACGTCTCAACACTATACGCTCCTCCTTTTTGACCAAATAAAAAAACTCCCGCAGGAGTTTCAAGCCATGCTCCCCTTTCCATGCCATAACCAAGCCATGAAAAGGAAACGCCCTTTTCCTACCGTACTATCCTTCCTACCTGTTGTAAGTGTAAACCCGACCTACACGATCACCGTTCTGCACCTAATGTATTTCGACATAAGTAAAAAAAGTCCTTCTCAAAAAAATAAAAAGGAGAGGACCAGGAAACGAATTCTACCCAAACCGGACGGAAAGGAAATCTCCGGTTGCCTATCTACCCGGGATGGACCGGAAGGTTTATTCGCAACCAGGGTGGAAACATTAAAATAGAGCCGGTTTTTGCCAACTGTAAGCGGGGGTGACAGTGTTCGATACAGCGAAATTATATGACTTTTGCATGACCCCTTTGGAAAAGGGGGCGTTGGGCCGCTGGCGGCGGGATTTGTGTAGCAGGGTTCAGGGGCGGGTGCTGGAAGTGGGCTGCGGAAGCGGTGCCAATTTCAGCTATTATCCGCCGGGACTGGAGATAGTGGCTGTGGATCAGAACCCGGCCATGCTGGAAAAGGCACAGCCAAGAGCGGCCCTGGCGATCTCTCCGATAAAGCTGCTGCAGGCCAATTTGGAGAATCTGCCCTTGGAAGATCGGAGTGTGGACACGATACTGTCAACCCTGGTTTTTTGTTCGGTCCCCGATCCGATCCGGGGACTTAGTGAACTGCGCCGCGTCTTGCGGACCGAGGGGCGGCTATACATGGTGGAGCACGTGGGCAGCCACAAACACCTGCCCAGGATGTTTCTGGAGGCTCTGACCTGCTGGTCCTCCCGGTACGGGGAATATTTCAACCGGGACACGGAAGCCAACCTGCAACTGGCGGGGTGGCGGATTTTAGAGGTGAAAAATCTCTTTGCCGATGTGGTGAAGTTTATTGCGGCTACACCGGGGGAGGGATAAGAAAAAGTTAATGGCAGATTGTCCCTGCCGGGAGCATATTCGGGGATAAATGTATTACTTTAACCATCTGACTACTCCTGATGGGCCAGAAAGGCCTATCCATGAGGAAGCTGGATAAGGCTGTTTGAACCAATGCCTAAAATTCGGTATACTCATACACGTTGTTTCCCGTAAAGCGGGAAATTCAGGCATTTGGTGAGATTATCCAAGCCAACGTTGTGAAGGGGGTAGCTGATTATGAAGTTAAATGATGTGAACTTGAAAACTAAACGAATTATTATAAGCTCACTTCTGGTTATGGCCATTATAGTGGCCGGGGTTTTCTCTGGAACCAGACTGGCTGCTGCGGCCACCCTGGCTCTGGGAACCCGGGGCGGCGAGGTAGCAGGGGTTCAGGAATCACTGAACCAAAGCGCTTACTGGGCGGGACCGGTGGATGGAATCTATGGACCCCGTAACGCCCAAGCGGTGCAGAGCTTGCCAAAGGATAATAGCCTGTCCGCAGCAGTAAGACCGGAAATTAGTCAGGCAGTGAGCTTGAAAGAGGAGAATGCCGCTCAGGCTCTGCCGAAGCAGGTTGCGCCTAACGTTTCCCGCGGTACCGCCCGGGTAAGAGTTCTGACCATGGTAGCCACGGGATATACGGCCGATCCGGCCGAAAACTGGCCTTACGGTGGGGCACCTTCCTATATCGGGATGCCGCTGCAGCGCGGTGTAGTAGCAGTAGATCCCAATGTTATTCCCATGGGTAGCCGTTTATATATTGAAGGTTACGGAGAAGCCATTGCCGCTGATCAGGGCGGGGCTATCAAGGGCAACCGCATTGACCTGTTTATGGACAGCAAGTATGAGGCCAAGACCTGGGGAATGCGCAGTGTGAAGGTAACCGTATACCCCGGGTAGGCGCCCGGGAAGTCTTGTTTACTATAATTAGCAAATGTAAGCCCGGCAGGGGGAATTAACTGCCGGGCTCATGTTTTATATGGCTGGTTTTAAGGTAATTGAACCTGGTAATTACAGAAGATATCTGCGGCGTCGGCATTTCGGCCGCTGTGGCAATGTTGGCCCGGTATTCGCCCAGGTCGAGCCTTCCGCCTTTACTCAGTACGAATTATCTCCACTTTGATATCCGCCAGCAAGGCTGCCATGGCTCCCAGGGCGACCAGGACCGGAGTGAAAATAGTAAGGGCGCCGCCGACAGCAACCCCGGCGGTAAGTGGTATTTCCATCAGGACATCGTTATTGGCATTGCGAATAATGATGCGGCGCACATTTCCGGCAATGATTAATTCTTTAACCTTTTCTACCAGTTCTTCCGCTTTAACTATTATTTCTTCGCTCCACACCTTTTTGTCGGATTCGTTTCCCACCTGAATTACCTCCTCGCCATCCAATAAGGAGAAGTTTTTCTTAGCTTTACTTTACACTACGGGAATTATTCCACCAACCTGGCGGGACAGGGAAAGTAGCTATCCCTTCTTGCTTCTGGAGAACAAACTATAGTATCCCCTGTTTTTCGCAAATGAGGTATGATAGGAGAAAACTTGCAGAGGGAAGTGCTCGTGATGGGCCAAAAAATGGCGCGTTTTATAAGTATTCTGTCAGTTGCTCCGCTGGTAGCCTTTTTTACTTTAACCTGGTTGTTAATTAGCCGGCCTTATCTGTTTGAGGGTAAAACGTACTGGTACATAATGGCTATTATTTTTCTGACCGTGGTTCCAGCTCTGGCCTACTTGGGCAAATTCGTATCCCCACGTCTGCGTCAGGGGGGGAGAGATGCTGAGCGCAAGTTGGCTTTTATTCTCTCCCTGGTAGGCTATGGGGCTGGATGGGCGGCATCTTTGTTAGCGAATGGTCCTCGTCTGGTGCTGATGATATTTACCGGTTATCTGCTTTCGGGCTCAACTCTGGCTCTGGTAAATCGGGTTTTAAAGTTCAAGGCCAGCGGGCATGCCTGCGGAGTAGCCGGCCCATTGATGTTGGCGGGAATCATAGGTGGCGGAATAGCCTGGGCTTTGTGGCTGGTTTTGCCGGCCGTATTCTGGGGACGCCTGCGCATGGGGCGGCATACTCTGGGCCAGCTTTTCGCGGGTACCCTGTGTGGGGCTATTCCCACCGCATGCGCCTATTTTCTGATCATGGGCAGCGCATGGTAGCTAAGATGTAAAACCCGGGGGATGGTTACTTCTTGCTACCGCCCGGAAGTCAATAGAGCCTGATCGGCGACGATACGGGTATTTTAATACCTGCGCCTTACTTATGTGACCCGATGGGAATACAGCAGATTGCCTTTGCCGTTAGGACGGATATCTTCTTTGCTTTTCCCTTACATTTTGTCGCTGGTATTTCCAGCTCCCGCTTCCCCGGAGAAGGTCATCTTGCTGATGAGCAGGTTTAGGGCATGGTAGTCGGAGTTGGCTGAAGAATTGTCAGGCGTTGCCAGAGATTTTTGATAATGGCGCAATGAGTTGATGATTAATTCGGATTCCCGGTCTTCCAGTTCAACGATCCTCAAAGTTATGACCTCCCAGACCTTTTTTCTATTGTTTGCCTACTTAACAAGGGCTATTCTTCGATGAGGAAAATGGTTTCCCAGGGGCCGATATAGGTTTACATACGAACCTTTTCGGTTCATTTCCCATAAAAATTCCACAAACGTCGGGTAAAATGGATAAAAAGCCGGGAAGGAAGGGAGATGAACTGGTGGGAAAGAAAAAGTATTTTACTGTTATTGTAATTCTCATAGCGGGTGTTTTTATAGGAGGTCTGGTGGCAGCCGGGAATACCGGCTTACCACTGGCGTCACTGTTTTTTGGTAAACAGGATAATGCCAGTCCTTCGGATTTAGCGGGTAAGACGGCTGTGGCGGGTAATACGCCGGTGGCGAGTGTGGCGGACATTGCCGAGAAGGCCGGCCCGGCTGTGGTTAATGTTGAAGCCCGGGTACAGGTAAATACAAGATATGATCCGTTTTTTAACGATCCCTTCTTTCGGGATTTTTTTGGGAGTCCGGGTATTTCCCAGCCTCGTTATGAGACGGGTATTGGCACCGGGTTTATCATCTCCGAAGATGGCTACATCGTTACCAATCAGCATGTCATCAATGATGCCGCCAGTATATCCGTAAAGCTTTCTAATCGGAAGGATTCAGTACCGGCGCGTTTGGTAGGACAGGATTATGAATTGGACCTGGCCGTGTTAAAAATTGATGGAGACAACTATCCTACCCTTCCCATGGGGGATTCCAACCGCATGCGGGTAGGTGATTGGGTGGTGGCGATTGGCCAGCCGTTTGGCCTGGATCATACGGTAACCGCCGGGGTGATTTCTGCCAAAGGGCGGCCCATAACCATCGAGGACCGGAATTACAAGAATCTGATCCAGACTGATGCCGCCATCAATCCCGGGAATTCCGGAGGCCCTCTGCTTAATATGCAGGGGCAGGTTATTGGTATTAACACTGCCGTCAGCTCTCAGGCCCAGGGCATCGGCTTTGCCATTCCCATCAATACCGTTAAGGATGTCCTGACCACCTTGAAGAAGGGGGAAAAGGTAATCCGCCCCTATGTGGGGGTAAAGATGCTCGACGTAAATGAGGAAGTGATCAATGAGCTGGGTCTGGCTCCCGATACCAAAGGGGTACTCATAGCTGAGGTGATGTCGGGGAGCCCGGCGGCCCGGGCGGGTTTACGCCGCCTGGACATCATTAAGAAAATCGGCGACCAGGTAATAACCGCCGGCACGGAAGTGCAGAGCATTGTAGAAAAGAGTCAGGTGGGAGACCGTATTCAGGTTGGAATTCTGCGTGAAGGCAGGGAGGCCAGTGTAGAAGTGGTGCTTCAGGCCAAGCCGTGATGGATTGCTATTTGCGGGCTTAACCCCGGTTCAGATTAGGAAAGGCTCGATTACGGCGGGAATAACCTCGGCAGCAACCTCAGGGAGCGAACCCCCGGAAAGAACAAAAAGCACAGGTTTACCGGCGGCCATGGTGCGCACCATGGCCGCAAACTGGCGAAAGCAGTCGGTGGTCAGGTGGAAATCGCCGTAATCCAGGCAATGCCCGTCATGGCCGAGAATAACCATCAGCAGTTCAAAATCCCATTCCCGCTGCAGCCACTGGTCAATGGCGCTGAGAAAGAGCTGGTCATTGGCGTTGTCCAGTAGAATGCCATAGTTTTGGTTTTGGTGGTCCTGGTAGGCATAATCTTCATCAGCAAAAAAATTTAGATGGATAACCTTCCGGTTTAGGGCCAAAAGGTCGCGGGTTCCATCCCCGGAGTGGGGGTCAACGTCAATTATCATTATTCTTTCCACCCCCAGCCCGCCCAGGCTGGAGACGGCCATGGCCACATCGTTGTAATAGCAGAAACCCCAGCAATAGTTTTTTCCGGCATGGTGCCCACCGCTGCCGACAAAGCAGAAGGCGAAGTCCAGCTCACCGGTGGCCAGAGCCCGGGCGGCATGGATAACCCCGGCAGCGGAAAGCAGGGCTATTTCGTGGTATCCCGCCTCCTTTACTCTGGCGATTAGATCGGCACTATGAGTGGCCTGCAAACATTGCCGGGCCTCTTCGTTCACGGCCGGAGTCCTTACTTCCAGCTTCCCGGCGCGAATCAGAGGCTTAAGGGAGTCAAAACCTGGTTTTACCCGGTGCATAAGGGTGGTATAACCCTTGAGCGCAAAATCTTCATGGTAATATACGGCTGCCCGGCGTGACATGCTATGCTCCTCTTTCCCTTTCTATCCTCATTTGCCTCCGTTGACCTGGTAACGACAGAGGCATCAATTCCCATTATGTCTATTATAGCCTAATGGAGGGAAAAAACGGGGAGGAACTGTTGCATGAGTTGGTCGGGCCCTGTCCTGACTTTTAGAGACTGAGCCAGCCCTTCCGGGTAAGAAACGCCAGAATAAGACCGGCCAGGAAGGCGATACCCGGATTTAAAGCCACGCTTAATATAACCACAACAATAAAGGTATATAAATGCTGACCCTCGCCCCATCCGCGGAAGCTGCGGACCAGGTCTACGCCGCTGAAGAAGAGCAAACCTCCCAGCACTGCCCGGGGAATTACGCCCAGCAGATCTACGCCGGAGGGCCCCAGGAACAGGGCCATTCCCACCAGAAAAGCACCGATAATTCCGACCGTAAGCCCGGTCCGGCCTCCGAAGCGGTAATGTCCGGCCAGACCGCCGCTGCCGTGGCACATGGGGAATCCGCCCAGGGGCATGGCCAGCAGGTTGCCGGCCCCCAAGGTCAGGCAGAGATTTTTCTCGGTAACCCGTTTCCCGGTATCCGGAAATAATTCATGGGCCAGAGCGGCAGTAACCAGGACGGAGTTGGTAAGGGTAAGAGGAAGCTGGGGCAAAAAGGCCAGGGTAAAACCCCGATTGAAGTCAGCCCAGGCCGGCCAGCTTATCTGGGGCAGGTAAAAGCCGACACTGAGTTGAGGAAAGCTCATCTGCGGGTGGAAGACAAAGCCCAGCAAGGTGCCGCCCAATACTGCGATTACAGCCACCGGGACTTTTTTTATTCCGAAGAGCAGCAGCATGGCAACCAGGACGATTCCGCCCAGCCAGGGGTCTTCCTTAATAAAGCTGACCCCTAAAACGGCCAGGCTGATCCCCAGGCCCACCTGGATACCGTTGGTTACGCTGTCCGGAGTAATGCGGGCCAGTTTATCCACCAATCCGGTGAATCCCAGCAGCAGGAGAGTAGCCCCGGTAAGAATTCCGGCCGCTGCCACCTCGCCAGCGGTAAGCTGGTGGACAAGGATAGCCGCCCCCATTACCTTCATGGGTTGCACCGGAACGGGCACCCGGTAGAACCATCCGGACAGGATATATAAGAGGCCAAAAGTAAGGAAGACGCCGGTGGCATCCAACCCCCCAATGGTTATAGCGCCGATAACATAAGGAAGGAAGGTGCCCAGGTCGCCTATGGAACCGGAGATTTCACCACTGAGGTTACCCTGGAATTTCTGTTTCAATTACTGCATCCTCCAGTTAGCGGCCTGGAAACCGCATCTATTCCCATTTATTCTACCTTTTTTGCAGCCTATCTATCAATCTGTTTACAGGGACGACGAACGCTGATACATCACCAGGATATGATCGGTTAAACTGTCAGGTACTACTCCAGTCGATAAAATCCCCACTGCTGCCACTGCCAAACGGTGGGTGGTGTTTTTTGCAGAAAAACACGTTGGAGCCAGGGGGACTGTTCGTCTGCTTCCAGCTCGTTTTGCCCGTCACCATTTATGTCCATTATCTCCAGGCGGGCGATGGGATAGTCCAGAGCAGATGAGCACCAAACCGGATGAAAGTGCTGGTCTAGCAGGTTATAGACAAAGAGATGATTGGTGTAAGCATTGTCTTTGCCCCGATGCCAGAAGGGGCGGTGCGGCCCAAAACTGCCCTTCTTCCAGAGGACCATTACCAGGTCTTGCTGTCCGTCATTAGTGACCTCAGCCAGGAGGAACTGCTGCACCTTCCATTCCGGGGGGGAAACCCATAACCGCCGCCCTCCCTGCTTGACCTGCAGGGTTCCCCCCTGCAAATAATAATCCTCGTCTATTCCATCACCGTTCAGGTCACCCGCTGCATAAGAAGCAGGGGGCGGGACAGACGTCCATCTCCCGGACAGGCTGGTCGACAACGCCAGGGCAACCGCCAGCCCCAGCAAGAAAAGAAATAGCTTGAGCAGTGTGGACCCA
>CAZLYH010000038.1:0-11052 GCA_964563775.1 uncultured Syntrophomonadaceae bacterium
GAAAACTGCGGGGCAGTTTCAACAAGCCGTTGCAACGAGGCGGGAGATTAGAACAGTCACCTGTTTAGTTAATAGAACCCCCCACTTAAAGAAGCGGGGGGACACATTTTCGCCTCATTTCAAATAATCCCCATAAAGTTTGGTTGGAAGTCCTCATTATGCCATACGTCAACTTTGCGCCCAAGCTTTCTCTCACTTGGAAACAAAAATATGCCTGTTACACCGGGACGTGGACGTTCTTTCTGTAACACAAGGGGGAATACTCCTGACGGCCATAATGTGGTACATCGTGATGTCACTCTGTGATGTGTAGAGACTATGGAACAGCCGTATACCGAAACGGTACGTACGGTGGTATGGGAGTCGGCTGCTTAATTATGGGGTAGCCAACCTCCCGATTACAAAAAAATTTGCCCTCACATTGACATTCATCGATATGGATGATAGTTTATAAGCATATCGATATGTTTGAATATAATCGAAATATATGAATATAAAGGGGGGTGACGTTTAATGAACTCTTATGCCGATTATGTCCCGGTATTTAAGGCACTATCAGATGAGACGCGCTTGAAAATAATTGACATGCTGTCATGTGGTGAGATGTGCGCCTGTGACATATTGGAAGAGTTCAGTATTTCTCAGTCAACGCTCAGCTACCATATGAAAATACTGACGGAAAGTGGCCTGGTTAATGGCGTTCGTGATGGAGCCTGGATGAGATATACGCTTAGGAGCGAAAGAACAGATGAAGCCATTAGATTTATCAACTATATAACAAGTGATAAGGAAGATTGTATATGTAAACAGTGCAGCCGCAAAGAGTGCACAACAGACAAATGAGGGGGAATCAGGATGAAGGAAATTCATATTTTTGATCCAGCCATGTGCTGTCCCACCGGGGTGTGCGGGCCATCAATTGATCCGGAACTTATGAGAATAGCCACGGTTATTAATTCCTTAAAAGACAGAGGAATCATCATTAAGAGGCATGGCTTGTCCAATGAACCGCAGGATTTTATTGCGAATAAAGTTATCAGTGACCTTCTCCAGAAAGAGGGGGCAGAAATACTACCCGTAACTCTGGTTGATGGTGCGGTGGCAAAAACCAAAGAATACCCCACTAATGAAGAAATTGAAAAATGGCTGGAAATAAAAATAGACGCGAAACCATCAATCATCACGAGCAGTTGCGGCTGTGGTCCTAAGGGGTGCTGTTAACTATGAATACCAAATTTGAATCCTTTGATATAAATAAAATAAATCTTACCCAATACTTGTTTTTTACCGGCAAAGGCGGGGTGGGAAAGACATCTGCAGCTTGCGCTGTAGCTGTAAATTTAGCTGACAGTGGTAAAAAAGTGCTGCTTATAAGCACCGACCCGGCTTCAAATTTGCAGGATGTTTTTGATACTGAATTAAATGGCAAGGGTGTGCCGATTGATGGTGTTCCCGGGCTGGTAGTTGCCAACCTTGACCCGGAAGAAGCAGCCAGAGAATACAGGGAATCAGTTGTAGCCCCATATAGGGGGAAACTGCCGGACAGTGTAATTGCTAATATGGAGGAACAGCTTTCCGGCTCTTGTACGGTTGAAATTGCAGCTTTTGACCAGTTTTCGCACTTTATTACTGATCACACAACAGAAGATGCATTTGATTATATCATCTTTGATACTGCCCCGACCGGGCATACTCTGCGAATGCTGCAGTTACCTTCAGCTTGGAGCAATTTTATAGCTGAAAGTACCCATGGAGCCTCATGCTTAGGCCAGCTCGCCGGGCTGCAAGATAAAAAAGATATGTATGAAAATGCGGTTATAAACCTTGCCAATAAAGAAAAAACCGCACTTATCCTGGTTTCCAGGCCGGAAGAAACACCTCTGCTGGAAGCTGAACGTTCCAGCCGGGAATTAAGCGATTTAGGCATTACCAATCAGCTTCTTATTATCAACGGGGTATTGGGTGAAGCATCTGATGATCTGTCACAAAAAATATTATCCAATCAGCAGCATGCACTGGATAACATGCCGCCTGGATTAAGAGGTTTTAAGACCTATACGATCCCACTGCGCTCTTACAACGTATTAGGCCTGGAGAAAATAAGGGCCTTTTTGAACAGCGATAATTTCGCCAGTGCCGATACAGCATGCAAATTAACGAATGTGAAACAAATAAATGATCTGGTTGGTGACGTATACGCAGCAGGTAAAAAGGTCATTTTCACTATGGGCAAGGGCGGTGTAGGCAAGACTTCTGTGGCAGCCACGATTGCCTTGGCGCTTGCCAAGAAGGGCGTCAAGGTACATTTAACTTCAACCGACCCCGCCGACCATCTAAGTTATGTTTTTGCGGGGGCGGAGAATATCACCGTTAGCCACATTGATGAAAAGCAAGAACTAAGAGAATATCAAAATGAAGTACTGGCTAAGGCACGGGAAACCATGAGCGATGACGATGTGGCATATATTGAGGAAGACTTGAGATCGCCCTGCACCCAGGAAATTGCCGTATTCAGAGCATTTGCAGAAATAGTGGATAAAGCAGAAAACGAGGTTGTTATTATAGATACGGCTCCAACCGGCCATACCCTATTACTTCTCGACTCAACCCTCAGTTATCACCGGGAGGTGCAAAGGACCAAAGGCGAAACCCCCATATCGGTGCAGAGATTATTACCTAGACTGCGGGATGACAAACAGACTGAGGTGGTCATCGTTACATTGCCGGAAGCCACCCCTGTGTTTGAAGCGATGCGACTGCGCGAGGATTTAAGCCGAGCTGGTATTGATAACAAATGGTGGGTGGTAAATCAGGCCCTTTCTGTGGCCGATACAAGTAATCCCATGCTTGCCGCGCGAGCTAAGGCTGAAAGAACTTGGATCGAGAAAGTGCAGCAAATTAGTGATGATAACTTGGTGGTTATTCCCTGGTTAAAGGACCCTTCCATCAACAATATTGGCAACTTTAAAAAGTAGGGGTGGTATTTATAATGATCAATAATACGGGATGCTGCGGGGGTAATACTAAATGCTGCCAACCGCAAAAAACGAAAAAGGAGCTAGTAATTGATTTTCTTTATTTGGATCTGACTGTTTGTGAAAGATGCCAGGGTGCGGATAGCAATCTTGATGGGGCAATAAAAGATGTTTCCCATGTACTTAACGCTGCGGGATATGACGTTAGAGTCAATAAGGTTAATATAAGCTCCGAGGAGATGGCAAAAGAGTATAAGTTTTTGAGTTCACCCACCATACGCATTAATGGAGTGGATATTGCCCTTGATATAAAGGAATCTGAATGCAAGGAATGTGGGGATTTATGCGGAGACTCGATAGATTGCAGAGTATGGGAGTATGAAGGCATTGAATATGCAGAACCGCCCAAAGAAATGATAATTAACGCCATTCTAAAGGCCGTTTATGGCGGGCAAAGTGTATCACAACCTTCACAAATGGAATATACAGTTCCGGAAAACCTGAAGGTTTTCTTCGCAGGAGTTAAAAATAATCCTCATTCCGCATACAAGAAGGGAGTTTAGGTGATGACAGCTAAAACAGAGAGATTATCCTTTCTAGATAAATATCTTACATTATGGATTTTTATAGCAATGGGGATTGGTGTCTTAGGTGGATATGTGTTTCCGGAATTTGCCCAATCGCTGAGTCAATTTAGTACCGGTACCATATCCTGGCCGATCGCCATCGGCTTGATAATTATGATGTACCCGCCTTTAGCCAAGGTAAAGTATGAAGAAATCGGCAAAGTAACCCAAAACAAAAAGGTGTTTACATTTTCTTTAGTACAAAACTGGGTTGTAGGACCTATTTTAATGTTCATTCTGGCCGTATTGTTTCTGGGTGACAAGCCAGGCTTCGCTATGGGGCTTATAATAATCGGCCTGGCTCGTTGCATAGCCATGGTCATTGTTTGGAACAGCCTGGCCAAAGGAGACAATGAATACTGTGCCGCCTTGGTGGCTCTTAATTCAATATTTCAGATACTTTTATATACGGTGTATATCTATATATTTATTACAATTGTCCCGAAATGGCTGGGACTGTCGTGGGGAGGGCATGTAGTTGATGTATCTATGATAGACGTGGCCAAGAGTGTGCTTATTTATTTAGGTATTCCTTTCGCCGCCGGTTTCCTCACCAGATTTAGTTTAATCAGGCTAAATACCAAAGAGTGGTATGAGAAAGTTTTTATCCCCAAGATTTCACCTTTGGCTCTAATTGCCTTACTATATACGATCGTGATTATGTTTATAAGCAAGGGCGAACAGATTATCCAAAACCCTGCCGATGTCATACTTATTGCCATTCCGCTCCTTATTTATTTTGCAGTTATGTTCTTTGCCAGCTTTTTTGTATCCTATCGGTGGGGCTTTAAATATGATCAGACGGTTACACTGGCATTTACCGCTGCAAGCAACAATTTTGAGTTAGCTATCGCAGTTGCTGTAGCGGTTTTCGGTATTGCCTCCGATGTTGCATTTACTGCTGTTATCGGTCCACTGGTTGAAGTCCCGGTTATGATAAGCTTAGTAAACTCAGCGTTATTCCTAAAGAGAAAATATTTTGATGATAAAGGTTTCCCAAAACTTTATGAGGGAGCTTAGGCTATGGCGGAAAAATGTAAAATACTGCTGTAATAGCTTTGCACACCCTCTGAAAAACGGATGCATACCCCCGTAACCTTTTAACGTCTTAAGGCGGGAAAAATCCCAGGGTTCAACTCTTCCCGCTATCAAAAATGGCGATAATAAGTGCGAAGCCTATTAAAAATAACCGGTTTCCAGAATTATATATCTGGAAACCGGTTATTGTTGTCTAAATGGCTGGTACCCCGTCTGTAAAAAGTACTATGGCAAATCAAATAATAAGAAAAATTTAGATTCGGGGCGTTCTGTTGCGTTCATTCGGACTGATAGATAGTTAACGCATCTGGAAATGAGGATCTTTATGAAAGGAAAACCATTCACGGTTACTGCAACTTATAAGTCAAAAGAAGAAGAATTATGTCGTAAATAGTGGTATAATGACGACGACAGAGTTAAGTCGCCAGGCTGAACCTGTGTGGGCGATCAATATCAAGGTTATGAAGTGTCGGCCGGGCGGGCCAGGCTGAATCTGATGATTTGAAGTGTTCGCTATTAGCGCCGAGCGATATCACGATGGCTGGGAAAAGCCGAATTTATAGCAATTATGGTTCTTTTCAATATGCCTACATTTAATATATAGTATAATATAACTTTATTAAAATGGGAGCAGTGCCCTTTGTTTTCCGGCAGGAAGGTGAGTTTTGCCGCCAACCATGCTACTTCCTGGAGCATTGTTACATAGCGGGACAGGTTATTAAAGGTCCCGCACATAGCGAAAGCTGTGCAATAGGCCTGTATAGAGTTGGCATGGAATTTGCTGGGGAAACAAAGGGATTTAATTGCTTTGGATCACTACCCGGGATGGAGGTGAACCAGATACTCTCACGGATTTTTGGGAAAACCAGAGAACCATTTTAAAAACCGGTTACAGCGTGTTCCCGGCAACATTACTGAAAAACGCTGAACATATCGGGAAACCGCTACCGGCTGGTGGTAATTATTCTACCGCCGGATATTGGTTTGAGGTTTTCCGGGGAAGGAGGAAAAAGAGTGCAGGAATGGAACACTTTCATTCTCATTGCGGTAGCCTTGCCGATTGTGGCTGCCTTGCTAAACTACATCGTTCCTCGTGACGGTGTGAGAAAAGTAAGCGTCTTTATTACTACCATTCTGCTGGTGGCCAGTTCTATCTGGCTGATGAGTCGGATCGGTAGCAGCCCGGTCTATATTGATTACCAATGGGCTGACAAGATTATTCTGGTTCTCGACTTGGCGATTCTGGTGTATGTCACCTATGTTGCCATTGAGAGAAAGCATATTACCCTGTTTTTCCTGGGCATCCTGCAGCTGGCCGGAATTGTCTACCTGGAAATGGTGGTACACCCCGATGCCAGTGCAATAGCTTCACTGGTGATTGACCGCCTGTCGGTGGTCATGTTCCTGGTGGTTGCGATCGTTGGTTCATTAATATGTATTTACGCGCTCAAGTATATGGAGGAGCATGAACACCATGTGAAGAGCGGCAGAAATGGACGCTTTTTCCTGTGGTTTATAATCTTCCTGGGAGCTATGAATGGCCTTATATTTTCCAATAATCTGTTCTGGCTCTATTTCTTCTGGGAGTGCACTACCCTGTGTTCGTTTATGCTGATTGGGCATGATGATACTGAGGAGGCCAGGGCCAACTCCCTGCGGGCGTTGTTCCTGAACTCCATCGGCGGTCTGGCCATGGTGGGCGGATTATTTATTCTGGTCACCCAGTACGGTGGGGCCGGTGTTTCCTTGATGAGCCTGGTCAATGGCGAACTCGGAGTCATGACGGCCGGTCTGGTGGCTGTGCTGGCTCTGTTCTCACTGGGTGGTTTCACCAAGGCGGCTCAATTCCCGTTCCAGAGCTGGCTGCTGGGAGCCATGGTAGCACCGACTCCGGTCTCTGCCTTGCTGCATTCCAGTACCATGGTTAAAGCCGGTGTCTATATGCTGGTCAGGTTGGCACCTGCTTATCAGGGCCTTCTGCTCAGTACCGTGATTGCGTTGATTGGCGCCTTTACCTTCTTCGCTGCTTCACTGATGGCGGTAGGGGAGGAAAACGGCAAGCGGGTCCTGGCTTATTCAACTATTGCCAACCTGGGCCTGATTATTGCTTGTGCCGGAATTAACACTCCGCTCTCTTTGACCGCGGCAGTCTTGTTGATTATCTTCCACGCAGTTTCCAAGGCGATGCTCTTTATGGGAGTCGGTGCCATTGAGCACACGCTGGGGTCACGTAATATTGAAAAGATGGAAGGCTTGGCAGTTAAGATGCCGGGCATGGCAGTTCTCATGGGCATCGGTGTTTTCACTATGTTCCTGCCTCCCTTTGGTATGCTGTTTGCCAAGTGGGCCGGGATGGAAGCGGCGGTTAATCAGCCTATCCTCCTCATCCTGTTTGTGGCGGCCAGTGCTCTGACGGCGCTGTTCTGGGCCAAGTGGATGGGAAGAATGGTAACCTCTCTGCCGGGTGAAGAAAAGATTGTTAAACCAGCCCGTATGTCTGGATACTATTCATTCTCACTGGGAACGCTGGCAGCAGGGGCTGTTCTTTTGAGCTTGGGAATCGGTTGGGTCCTGCGTACCCTGGTGATTCCGGCCGAAATGCCCTGGTACCCGCAGGCATTTGCGAGCCTGAAGGGTAGTCTGGTATCCCTGGGAGCTAGTGGTGCAGCTTTGCCTATCGGTGTGTTCCCGCTGGCCTTGCTGTTTATCGGTGTGGCTTTGACGGTAGTTTTACCGCTCATTTTCCCGCCGCGGGTTCCGGTCGGCAATATTTATCTGAGTGGTGCCAATATTGATGAGCCTTCCTCGGGACAGTTTATAGGCGTCATGGATACCACCAGTGAACTGGCTCTGGGCGGCTATTACTACAAAAATATTATTAACGAGAAATTAACCTACTGGTTTAATATAGTGGCTATTCTGCTGATAGCTCTGATGATGGGAGTTGTTGCCTTGTGAACTGGATTATAGCAGTTGTAGCGGTGATAGCTGCTCCTCTGGTTGGCGGGCTCTTGTACGGTATTGACCGGAAGATAACTGCCCGGCTTCAGGGGAGGCAGGGACCACCTATCGTTCAGCCCTATTATGATTTTATTAAGCTGTGGACCAAGGACTCCACCTATACCAATACCCGGCAGGTATTTTTCACTTATTCTTATCTGCTGTGGATGATCATCAGCCTGGTGCTTCTGGTTACGGGTCAGGACTTCCTGCTCTTTATCTTTACCCTGGCTTTTTCCGAAGTATCGCTGGTGCTGGCCGGCTTCTCAACCCGGTCACCTTACAGCCATATCGGGAGTAACCGTGAACTGCTGCAGATTCTGGCCGCAGAACCGGTGCTTTTGTTCATGGCGTTTGCCTTGTATCTGGAAAACGGAACCTTTATGAGTTCGGCGGTACTAACTGCGGATACTCCGTTTTTGTACCAGTACCCGCTGCTGTTTATCGCTTTGCTCATGATTTTGACCATTAAGATGCGCAAGTCGCCATTTGATATTTCCAGTGCGGCGCACGCGCACCAGGAAATCGTTCGGGGAATCTTTACTGAATTCTCGGGCCGCTATCTGGCCATAACCGAGCTGGTACACTGGATTGAGTCGGTGATCTTCCTGGTAGTGGTCGCAATGTTTTTCGCGCAGCCCTGGTGGGCGGGCGTTCTTCTGGCTCTGGGTGCGTACTTTGTGGAAATCCTCATTGACAACACCTACGCCAGGATGAAGCTGAACTGGATGATGAAATTTACCTGGGCCTGGGGCTTTGTACTTTCGTTGGCCAACATTTTTTATAATGTTTTTGCCGGCAAGGGGCTCTAAGCCAATTTTGAATAGCATAGGCATGACCCCTCCCGAAGCTATTCCCGGTATCCCGCGGAATAGCAAGTGGGATAAAGGGGAATCACCTAAGGAAGGAGGATATCATGGCTCTCAAGAATGTGTCCCGGGCCCGGTCTCCATGGATTCTGCATTATGATGCATCCAGCTGTAACGGCTGTGACATTGAAGTCCTGGCCTGCCTGACTCCCATGTACGATATAGAAAGATTCGGAGCAGTAAACGTTGGGAATCCTAAACATGCTGACGTTTTGCTGATAACCGGTGCAATGAATCCGAAGTCCATGAAAGTGGCCAAGAACCTGTATGACCAGATGACGGAACCGAAAGTGGTCGTGGCGGTCGGCATCTGCGCCAATTCAGGCGGCGTTTTCCACCAGAGCTACAATGTCCTGGGCGGAGCAGATATGGCCATTCCGATTGATGTCTATGTACCTGGCTGTCCACCGCGTCCCGAGGCGATTATCGATGCAGTGGTTGCCGGTGTGGAAAAACTAAAAGAAAAGAGAAAGGAGGCGGAGAAGTAAGGTGAAGGAAGTTAACAAGGCTGACATCCTTAGTGAAATTCAGGCTATGAAAGACGCACAGGCTCGCTTTGTAACCATGACCTGTTGCGATACCGGGGATGCCTTCGAGCTGATTTACAGCTTTGATAAGGAACTCGAATTAATCAACGTCCGGACCAGTTTTGGCAAAGACGAATCGGCTCCCAGTGCCAGTGGCATATATAGCTGTGCTTTTCTGATTGAAAATGAAATCAAGGACCAGTTTGGGCTGGATTTTGATAATCTGGCACCAGACTTTAAGGGCCTTTTGCTCCTGAGCCAGGACGCTCCCCCGACTCCCATGAGGCGAAATAATAACCAAGAGGAAGGGGGAAAAGTGGATGGCTAGAACAGTAGTGCCCTTTGGACCCCAGCATCCGGTTCTTCCTGAACCCTTACAGTTGCAGCTGGTCCTGGAAGATGAGAAAGTGGTCGATGCCATACCCACTCTGGGATATGTGCATCGTGGACTGGAAAAAGGTGCGGAATTCAACGACTTTAATCAGAACGTTTTTCTGGTGGAAAGAGTCTGTGGGATTTGCTCCATCATCCACGCCTGGACTTACAGCAGTTGTATCGAACAGCTGCTGAACGTGGAGGTTCCGCCCCGCGCCCAGTATCTGCGGGTGGTTTTTGCAGAGCTTTCCAGAATGCACAGCCATTTACTGTGGCTGGGTCTTTATGCTGATGCTTTCGGGCTGGAGAGCCTGTTTATGCAATTCTGGCGGATCCGTGAACGGGTTCTGGACCTGGAGGAAATGGGTTCCGGGAACCGCATCATTTTGTCCAATTGCATTGTAGGCGGAATGCGCCGGGATATCGATGATGATTTGCGCAAGGAAATTTTGAAGCAGCTTGAGGAAGTGCGCAAGGAATACCTGCAGGTAATGCCGGCTATTCTGAACGACTACACAGTAAATCACCGTACCAGAGGTGTAGGTGTGTTGAGCAAGGAAGATGCCTATGACCAGGGTGCGGTCGGACCGGTACTGCGGGCTAGTGGAGTAGCCAGCGATGCGCGCCAGCTGGGTTACGGCCCTTACAAAGAACTGGGCTTTGAGCCGGTGGTGGAAAAAGACGGGGATTGTTATGCACGAGGTGTGGTGCGGGCCCGTGAGGTTCTGCAGTCCATGGAGATTATAAAGAATGCTCTGGAAAAAATGCCGGAGGGTGAAATAGCTGCCAAGGTAAAGGCTACTGCCAAGGTGGATGGTGAAGCTTTCGCCCGGCAAGAGCAGCCTCGCGGTGAGGTTTTGTACTATGTGCGCGGC
This sequence comes from uncultured Syntrophomonadaceae bacterium, assembly GCA_964563775.1. GTDB lineage: Bacteria > Bacillota > Syntrophomonadia > Syntrophomonadales > Syntrophomonadaceae > CAZLYH01. The sequence goes on from CAZLYH010000038.1 coordinate 10,286, forward strand.
AAGAACGATAAAATCCTGGACCGGATTCGCATCCGCACACCAACCTTTGCCAACATCCCCCCGCTGCTGAAAATGCTGCCGGGGTGCGATTTGGCTGATGTTCCGGTAATTGTTTTGGCCATAGATCCCTGCATAAGCTGCACGGAAAGATAGGGGGGGACTCAACATGGCAAAAATGCTTCCGACCATATTAAAAAATCTGGGCAGCAAGCCGGCCACCCGGGGATACCCCTACCAGGTCCGGGAGCCTTTCCAGCAGACCAGGGGTAATTTAACCATTGATTTGGAAAATTGCACCCTGTGTACGCTCTGTGAAAAGCGCTGCCCCACCGGGGCCATTAAAATTCAGCGCAAGGAAGGCTTGTGGACCTTTGAGGATACGCGCTGTATTGTCTGTGAGGCCTGCGTAGAAGCCTGTCCCAAGGACTGTCTGAAGGCTGGAACCGCCTGGCGTAAACCGGTTGTTGAAAAGGGTCGCCAGGAGTGGAAAGTTGAAGTCAAGAAAAAAGAAAAATCAGAAGAGGAGACCTCCTAACGGAGGCCTCCTTTTTTCATGACGTAAGTAAACTTGCCGGCCTAAAACCCCGGGGTAAAGATGGGCCGCGAACTACTAATCTTGTTCCAAATAGAAGGTAAAGGTCTGCTGATCCTTGTCCCAGTCTGTGTCGTAGACAGTGAAAGTCAGGCGGGATCTTCTTAATGTGCACTGGCTGAAACGGTAAGTGTCTCCCCATAGATCAAAGCGGTTTTCATCAATAATATCTATG
>CAZLYH010000038.1:11152-18653 GCA_964563775.1 uncultured Syntrophomonadaceae bacterium
TCTTCGTCGTCATAGCGGTCGGTCTCGATAATTAGGTACTCGCCATAAGTGTCTTCATAGATACTGAGTATTCTATAGCGGCCATAGCCATAGTCACACTTGATACTGGAAGAGGGTACCCGGTAGGATTCTGTATCACCCGGCACCCGGAAACGGTTGCGGGAAATGAGCTCAATTTCGTCCAGGTCGTAGTAGTCACCGGCGACGATAATCTCCACATCTTCAATGGCATAGCGGCGGCCATCAATGCGGACCGTCTCATATGAAGTGCTCTTCTTTCCCGAGCAGTAAAAAATCAGCCTTCCATTGCGTTCGCGTACTTTTTCCAATGGATAGGTTTTACCGTCGATGAGCAGCTCCACCCGTGAGAAGGGGAACTCCCGGCCCCCCACCTTAAGGTAGCCTTCCAGATCCAGCACCACTTCATTCAAGGCATAACGGCGGCCGTCTACGCGAAAGGCTATGGTAGTATTGCTATTCCATTTTATTTCCTCACTATTGAAGTAGATAGCCAAAATGTCTTGCCGGCTCAAGTTATCCCATAGATCAGGTTGGACCGAGGCGGAAGGCTGAGTGGCTCCAACCGGTTGCGGGGCGGGTACGCGGTGCATAATCCGCACCAGTATGGAACAGGCCTGAGCTCTGGTTACGGGTACATTAGGCTTGAAGAAACCGCCCGGATAACCGGAAAGAATGCCCTGATCGGATACAACTTTGATATAGCCGGCATAAGGGTGTTTTTCTATATCCTGGCGATCTTTAAAGGCAACGGAACGGTAGTCAGGAGTCAGTTGCAAGCTGCGCGCCAGCATGGCGGCAACCTCGCCACGATTAACAATTGCGTCGGGATTAAAACCACGGGGATATTCGGTATAGATAATGATCCCTTGCCGCGCGGCTTCATCTATATGGTTGTGCGCCCAATGCTGCCCGTGCAGGGGACCAAAGAGCTGGGCCGGCTTGATTCCCTCAACCGCCAGCAACAGGGTGATAAACTCTGCTCTAGTCATGGCCAGGTCGGGCCGGAAGGTACCATCCGGGTAGCCGGAAATATATCCTCGTGAGGTAAGGGTGCTAATCTCACTATCCGCCCAATGCCCTCCGGTATCAGTAAAGAAAGCCGCCGCACAAGGCAAATGTCCCAGGGATAGGAATAGACAGACCAGTACAACTACAGCAGCGAAAGACCTGATTTTCATTTCAATTTACCTCCCCGGCCACGGAGCCTTAACCTTCTTTAAACCCGCCAGACTATCAGGCCGATCGAGGATCGCACCCGCTGGCGGACCATGCCTTCTTTCAGATTTTCTTGAATAACCTCGTTTATAACCTTCTCCACCCGGGGACTGCTTCCTTCCTGAACGGGAAAAATGGATTGCAGCTCAGAGCGGAAATTATCGGGGGGTTCCTCTTGTATGCCTTCGGTCTCCAAAAAGGACATCCGTGGTTTATAGCCCAGTGCGTAAAGGATGTTAAGGGGAAAGATAACATCATTAAAATGGTTGGGATAGGCTTCTCCATAGACCCGGGAATAAGCTTCATTATATAGTTCATATTGGCGGGGACCGGAGAATCCCCCATAGAAACACCACTCCCGGGAACAGCGGCACATTTTTTCCAAAGTTGCCAGGCTGCGAATGGCGGGACAGTTGGCCGCAAAGACCAGGTCGAAGGCCTTTTGCCACTGGCAGGCTTCTATATCTGCCTCCAACCAGTCCAGTTCCACCGTCTCTATGCGAGACTGCAATTTTTCCGGGATGCGGGCTTGTAAAAGGGCCAGCATTTCTGTGGAGGAATCAATCGCTGTTACCTGCGCGCCCTGTTCAGCGAAAGGCAGGGCAAACACCCCGGTGCCGCAACCGACGTCCAGGACAAGTGAGTTTTCCAAATGTACACCAGCCTGCCGCAGAAAAGCCAAGGTCCCTTCGGTACGGCTGCTCTTTCCCTCCATAGTGGAACGGGCAAAGCTGGCAGCTTTACGATCCCAGAACCCCGGGCTTTCGTGGCTTTCCCCGGAGCGGCGATTGCGCTTGATAAAGGCCTGCCACTCCTGGTCCCAAAAATCAGGTGTAAAGATACTCATTAACGGTCCCTCCCGATTGACTTTTCACTATTTTTTCCAGCAATGTCTAACGATTACGGAAAATCAATGTTCTTAATATTTACTGGTAATGATACAATACATTCAAAGCTATCTAAAGGGGGTCTTCAAAAGAAGGTGAATAAATTCAAGCTGGAACGTGAACAGGCCCTGTTACTTATTATCGATCTTCAGGAACGGCTCATGAATGCCATGAAGGATCGGGAGCGGGTTTATGGCAACACCAGGCTGCTGCTGGCAACGGCCCGGGAGCTGCAAATACCCGTTATCGTTACCGAGCAGTATCCTCGTGGGCTGGGACCTACCGTACCGGAAATCAAGGAAGCCCTCCCCGCAGAATGCCACTATGTAGAGAAGGTTTCTTTTTCCGCTTGCTGCGGGGATTTGGGCGGATACTTGCCGGGAGCCGGCCGCCGACAGATCATTGTTACCGGAAGCGAGACGCATGTGTGTGTTTTTCAGACCACTCGTGATCTTCTGGAACAAGGCTTTCTGGTTACACTGGCCAGCGACGCAGTATGTTCCCGTACTGATGAAAATTACCAGAACGGGCTGCAGTTGATGCGCGACATGGGAGCGGTAATCAGCAATACTGAAAGTATCATTTTTGATCTTTTGATAGCAGCCGGCTCACCGGAGTTCAAGGCGATATCTCCTTTGTTGAAATAACAGGCGGACAGCTGAACAAAGAGAGGGTAGGAGGTAGAAAAATGAGTGGGGACTGGTTACTCTTCAAAAAGGAAGAGGGGATTGGTGTCATCACCCTCAATCATCCCGAGACCTTTAACCTGGTGAACTGGGAACTTCTTTCGGCACTGGATAATGTTCAGACAACCATTGAGAGTGACCCTGAGGTGCGAGCGGTGGTGATCAATGCCAATGGTGACCACTTTTCAGCGGGTATTGACCTAAAAATCCTCAGGGAGGTCGACTCTCAGTTTATTATGCGCAAGCTTACCTGGCTGCAACGCGTTTATGGCCGCTGGCAGGAATGGTCCATTCCCGTCATAGCTGCCATCCACGGGCTCTGTTATGGGTCGGCCATGGAACTTATTCTGGGTTGTGATATTCGTATTGCCGCCGAAGATGCCCGCCTGGCCATTCCGGAAGTGCGTTTTGCTCTGTCCCCGGACATGGGGGGAACTACCAGGCTGACCCAGTTGGTAGGCATGGGTCAGGCCAAGCGACTTATTATGGGCTGCGAAGAGATCGATGCTCAGGAGGCCTTTCAGATCGGCCTGGTGGAGATCGTGGTTAAACGAGAGGATCTAATGCCGCGCGCTATGAAGCTGGCCCGGCGCATGGTGGGAATGCCCCCGGCGGCGATAGGATTTGCCAAGAAGGGCATTAACCTGGCCAATGAGAGCAGTGTGGCGGCCGGACTCCTTTTTGAACAAGCGCAGTCCACCTTCTGCTGTGGTACGGCAGACCAGAACGAGGCGATTGATGCCTTTTTTGAAAAACGCAAACCGGAGTTTAAAGGGAAATAGTGATTACAGGTTTTGGGCATAATGTTTGACAAACTATTTTTTACTCCTTATAATTAATTTTTGGGTGCTCTTCAAGAGCCATTGAATAAAAATGTGATTTGGAGCAGATGTTAAAAAGTGAGCACTTGATACGGCATTTCGCTGTGGATGCCGTTGTTTTTTTTGAGGAGTGATAACAGATGTTAAACAAAATACGAAATATAGGCATAATCGCCCACATAGATGCAGGTAAGACGACCACTACCGAGCGTATCCTCTATTACACCGGATTAACCCATAAAATAGGGGAGACCCACAATGGTGAAAGCGTAATGGACTATCTGGCCGCGGAAAAAGAGCGTGGCATTACCATTACCTCGGCGGCTACCACCTGCAAATGGAAAGACTGCCAGATTAACATTATTGATACCCCCGGCCATGTCGATTTTACGGCCGAGGTGGAACGCAGCCTGCGTATCCTGGATGGAGCAGTGGCCATTTTCTGCGCCAAGGGCGGAGTGGAACCCCAGTCGGAAACAGTTTGGCGCCAGGCCAACAAGTACCGTATCCCCCGGATTGCCTATGTAAACAAACTGGATGCTACCGGGGCAGATTACTTTCGGGTGGTGGAACAGATCCGCAAACGCCTGGGAGCCAACCCTCTGGTGATCACCATCCCCGTTTATGAAGGGGACGTTTTCACCGGCATTATTGACCTGCTCAGCCAGCACTATCTAACCTTTGCCGGAAACTTTGGCAGTCAGTTACTGCAGGCGCCGATTCCTGAAAGCAGTAAGGATGAAGCGAACCATTGGAGAACAGCACTGCTGGAACAGGTGGCAGAAAGAGACGAAAAGCTGTTGGAGCTTTACTGCGCAGGTGAGGAAATCCCGGAAGATCTGCTCAGACAGTGCATTCGCGAACTGACCATTACCGGCTATGCAGTACCGGTGATTTGTGGAAGTTCTTACCGTAATATTGGCATTCAACCACTGCTGGATTCGGTCACTGATTTTCTGCCTTCTCCGTTGGAAGTAGAACCGGCCCGGGCTTCCTTGCCCGGGGAAGAAGAGATGATTTCCATTCGGCCGGAAGAGGAAGAACGCTTTTCCGGACTGGTATTTAAGATTATTGCCGATCGGCATGTGGGGAAATTGGCATTTGCCAGGATTTATTCCGGTTCGCTAAAAGCCGGCAGCTATGTATATAACAGCACCAGAGGCAAGAAGGAACGGGTGGGACGGCTGGTTAAAATGCATGCCAACCATCGGGAAGAAACCGATATGGTTTTAGCGGGGGACATTGTGGCTCTAATCGGGCTCAAAGATGTTCAGACCGGGGATACCCTGTGTCAGGAAGACTTTCCGGTATTGCTGGAATCGATTCATTTCCCTAATCCGGTTATCCAGGTGGCCATTGAACCCAAAACCCAGTCTGATCAGGACCATATATCCGAAGCTCTGGCCCGGATATCGTCTGAGGATCCCACCTTTCAGATTTCCTATGACCCGGAAACCGGTCAGACTCTGATTGCCGGCATGGGTGAACTCCACCTGGAGATAATCGCCGAGCGTCTTACCAAGGAGTTCAACGTGGATTTCAACATGGGGGCGCCCCAGGTGGCTTACAAAGAGACCATCTCCTGTGCGGCTGAGCATCTGACCCGTTACGCCAAGCAGACCGGGGGACGGGGACAATTTGCCCAGCTGAAGTTGCGGCTGGAACCGGCTGATGCTTACAGCTTTGAAAACCGCGTGGTAGGAGGAGCGGTTCCCCGCGAATACATCCCGGCAGTGGAGCAGGGTATAAAACAGGCCCTGCAGGAGGGTGTGCTTAAAGGCTACCCGGTAGTGAATGTGAAAGCAATATTGCTGGACGGCCTTCACCATGAGGTGGATTCTTCTGAGCTGGCTTTCCGCACCGCGGCCATGATGGCTACCCGGGAGTGTCTCAAGTTGGCTAAACCCCGAATTCTGGAGCCAATTATGAAACTGGAGATTTTATCACCGGAAGAATATACCGGCAATATTATCAATAATATCAGCAACCGCCGCGGGCGGTTGGAATCCCTGGAAATGGACGATAACACCCAGATTATCAAGGGGTGTGTCCCCCTGGCGGAGATGTTCGGTTACTCGACTGTTTTACGTTCTCTTACCCAGGGAAGAGCCGGGTTCAACATGAAATTCTCCCACTATGAGGAAAGCCACAGCGCATAAAAAAACCCCGTCAGGGGTTTTTTTTTATGCTTTATTCAGTCTGGCCAACCGTCCCGCTATCCAATTCGGTATCTTCCAATTCCAATTCTTGAGCCAATTCTTGTAAATCGCCCAGACTGGCATCTCCGGTGACGGTCACCGTATAACAGCTATCATCCATTGTAATGGTGGTACAGGTCGAATTAACCGGGCTTGTAAAACCGCAGGAGCGGTTGGGATTAGGAGGCACCCCCATCCCGTCAGCCTTTTTGGTTTCCCCTGGTTTGATGCTGACAACCAGGTTGTTATCTGCTGATTTATACACATACACCAGTGCATCTCCCTCAACATTTACCTCTACCAACTCGTAGGCAGGGGGTACGTTGGTGGGATGAACCCTCCCCAGGGAAGTCCTGCTGGCCATCATAATCATACCCGGATCCGGTGAAGAAGGAGCCGACTGATTAATGTCTGCCGCTTCCTTAGGCGAAGGAGCATTATAGTTCTGTAGTGGAGGAGTGCTGCTCTTCTCTTCTGCCACTGGTGCCAATTCCTGATCCCGGGCAGCTATTTTTAGCGTTCGGGTTCCTTCTTCTTTACCGTAGCGGACGGTCTGAGTTCGGTCGGCCGCTCCTCCCACCACTACTTGTTCATCATTAACTTGCCTTTGCGGTGCTTTGGTGGGTAGGGCCCCTGACAGTCCTTTAGCAGAGTTCGGTATTTGGCCCGCCACCTTGGGATTACCGTTTTCCGGCACCGGGGGTTGCTGACCGGGGATTATGTCAAAGGCCAGGCAAAGCACCACTATCGCCGCAGATGCAGCCAGGGCGGAAAGACCTCGTATCTGGTTTCTCCTTCGCTTGGCTATCCGCTGCAGCTCTTCGGCTGAACCGTGCTTTTCCCGTACCGCCTGCATCACGCGGCTGGTAAACTCATCACTCAACGAGGGAAAGTCTGGAGCCGGGGTGAGGAGCTCGTTTTCCACCCGGGTCATGTGCACCACATTACGGCAGGATTCACACTGGACCAGGTGCTCCTCAATAGCGGTGTTCATCTGTGGGGGTAGGGTGTGGTCACAATAAGCAAAAATGTATTTATCGATTTGCTGGCAATTCATTAACATCCAACCCCCTTTCTCCCCAGCGCTTCTGGAGAATCCCTCGCAGAGCCTTACGGGCACGGTGAACTTTTACTTCCACGTTTTCCTTGGAAACTCCAAGAATGTCTGCAATTTCCTGGTTATTAAGGTCCGACTGATAGCGCAGGGCAATAACCACCCTGTAACTCTCCGGCAATTCCGCGATAGCCTTCTGTATTTCTTCCCTTAATTCCTGGCGTTCATAGGCATGTTCCGGATTAAATTCATCCGGGGCGGGGTCCGGGGACTGGGCATAAGTTTCATCAAAATTAAGCATAACCACCTTCTTTTTGCGCCGTAACATACTAATACTGGCATTGGTGGCAATGCGGTAAAGCCAGGGGGAAAAGCGCTTGCTGGTGTCGAACTGATATAATTTTTCGTAAACGCTGATAAACACTTCCTGAGTAATATCTTCGGCTTCCTGGTACTGGCCAACCATCCGGTATACAATAGCAAAAACGGAATTTTTGTACCGGTTGACGAGTTCCTCATAGGCGGAAAGGTCACCCGAACACGCCCGACTGGCCAGAGTCTCGTCGGTTATCAAGCTGATCAGCTCCCCAATCCCCTTCAATTAATAATACGCAGGTTA
>CAZLYH010000039.1:0-18389 GCA_964563775.1 uncultured Syntrophomonadaceae bacterium
TCCTGGTACTGCGATAACACAAAGGTATACCGTTCTTCTACCTCCTGGTACTCTTCCACAGATGAAATATCAACCGGCCCCAGACTTTCCAACTCCTGTTGCAGGACGCGTATCCGCTGGCGGGTTTCTTTAATCTGGATAGGTGATAGTTCGGGTAGGGGGAAATCCTGCGGCCGACTCTGGTACTTTTCCTGCCAATGGTTTAAGGCGCTTTCCTGTTCCGTCTCCAATCTGGCTAACTGTAACTCCATCCCCCGAATGGTTGTCCGGATTTCCTCCAGATTTTTACGCCGGGGCGATAGCTTTTGTTGCAGCTCCTGACGTTCTATGTTTTTGGCTTCCAGAGATTGCTTCAGGTCTGCCATCCAGTTGCTGTTTTGTGCAATCTGTACCTGGCTCTCCTGCACCTCTGTCTCCAGAAGCATAATTTTTTCCTCATGATGCCGGTTTTCGTTTTCCAGCAACTCCCGGATTCGCTCTGCCTCTTCCCGGGAGGTCTGGTAGGAGTGCCGAACTTGCTCAAACTGGCTCAGATTCTTGCGCAGACTATCCGTCTCCCGCTGGCGAGTCTGTAATTGCTCCCGCAGAGCACCCCATCGTTCGTTGAGGATGCCTGTCTCCCTTTCCTCGCGCTCCATAGTCTCCTTTAGTATTTCCAGTTCCAGACTTGCCGCTTCGTTTTCCTGTTTAAGACGTTGCTGTTCTTCGCGCAGACCCAGGAGTTCCTGTTCTGTCTGCTCCATTTCCCTTCCCAGCTGCTCCGATTCTTGCCGATATCTTTTCTGATCCTGGTCCTCCAGAAAAAGCTGTTCATGAGCTGCCTTTATCTGTTGCTCCAGCAGTTCTTGTTGGAAACGATCCTCCATTACCTGTTGGCTAATGCAGCTTAGAGAATTTTCCAGAGACTGCAATTCCTCCTGCAGGACACCGGTGAGGCGTCGATTTTCTTGCAAAAGCCGAATTTTCTCTTCCAGCTGCCTGGCCAGGTCCTTTTCCTCTCTTTTACGCTGCAGTAGACCAGGACGCACGTTTCCCGGCCGACTCCCCCCGGTAACCGCCCCACTGGTATTAATGATATCACCATCCAGAGTCACTACCTTCAAAGAGAAGGATACTCCCTTAAAGGCCGCCAGGCCGGTATTAAGAGTTTCAACCACCAGAACCCGCCCCAGCAGGTAATGAACTACCTTGGTATAGGGGGAATCGAATTCCACCAGTTCGGCAGCCAGACCCAGAACACCCGGGCGGGTTCTAATTTTCTGCAAACCTTCCGGTAGCTGAGTCCGGATTAAATCCAGGGGAAGAAATGTAGCCCTACCCAGCCCCTTGCTCTTTAGGTAGGCAATGGCCCGCTCAGCATTCTGCGTACTGTCTACCACAATGTTTTCCAGCCCCCGGCCCACAGCAGCTTCAATGGCAGTCTCCAGCCCCTCGGGAACCTGGAAAAGCTGGGCAGCCACCCCCAGAATCCCCGGCAATCGTTTCTGGCGTGCTGCCTGGAGCACTGCTTTAACACCCGGGGAGTAACCTTCCAGCCTTTCTTGCAAGTCGCGCAAGGCAGCCAGACGGTTCTTGATTTCCACCTCGTCACGGGTCAACCCGGCCAGGGCTCTTTCCAGATCTTCCGACTGTTTGCGTTGCTGCTCTTTGTGCCGGGAAAGCTTTGCCAATTCTTCTTCGCCTTGCTTCAACCTGGACAAAGCAGTCTTTTGTTGCTCTTGCAAAAGTTTCCTTTGTTGGTCCAGGCTATGTAAACGGTTCTCACTTTCCTCTATACGAATAATCAGGCGCTCCCGTTTTTCCTGCAGTTTTTTGTGCTGTTCTTCTCCATCTATAATCCGATTATTTAAACGAGTTTCCCGGTCTATCCGATCAAATACCTCGTCTTTCTTGGCCGTGAAACTCTGAGAACGACTTTCCATTCGGGACTGGCGCATAGCCAGTTCCTTTTCCAGATCTGTTACCGCTTGCATCTTTTCTTCCAGCTGTTGTTCCCGCTGCCGAATCTCTTCTGCATTGGCCTCCATTTCCGGAGCCAGGCTATTCATTAATTCCTGAAACTTCAATCCATCTGCGTAAGCCGTATCAATTCGCTCCCGGTTATTCTTGATTCGCTCCCGGGCAAGTTGCAGCTCCCCTTCCAGAAAAGCCTGTTGGTTCTGCATCTCCTGACGAATTTCCCGGCAATGGCCCAGCTCTTCCTGCGTAGCAGCCAGTTCCCGTTCCAAATCCTCAAGCCTGCTCTCCAGACTTTCCAGTTCGGTTTTCGCCGCGGCCAGATTGCCATTATGCAGCTCCAATGTTTCTTCCCGCCGGGTTACCTCAACGCGAATTTTTTCCAGTTCCAATCTCAGGATACCCTTTTCCCGCTCCTGGTACTCCTGTGACAAGCCCATGTATCGCCTGGCCTTATCCGCCTTCACGGACAATTCGTCTTTTCTTTGCTCCAACTCGCTTACCAGATCACCCAGGCGCAGAATATCATTACTGTTTTGCTCCATCCTCCGGCTAACCTCTTCCCGCTGCTGACGGTAACGGCTAACTCCGCCAGCCTCCTCCAGGATCAGCCTTCGTTCCAGGGCCTGGGCATTTAATAATTGCTCCAGCTCCCCCTGGCTAATAATGGAATATCCCTTCTTGCCAAGACCGGTGCCAGTAAAGAGATCGACCACATCTTTCATCCGCACCCGGGTTTTATTAATGTAGAATTCACTTTCCCCGGAGCGGAAAACCTTGCGGCTTATGGTAACTTCACTGTAGTCCAGGGGCAGAAGGTGATCTGTATTGTCCAGCGCTATTTCCACAAAGGCCATGCCCAGACTTCGCTTACGGTCCGTGCCGCCAAAGATTACATCTTCGCTTTTCTGTCCCCGCAGGTGGCGGATATTCCCTTCCCCCAGCACCCAGCGGACTGCATCTACAACATTGCTCTTTCCGCAGCCATTGGGGCCAACAATCACATTCATTCCCGGCCTCAGCTCAATATCAGTGCTGTCGGCAAAGGACTTGAAGCCTCTTATTTCCAGGCGTTTAAGGTGCACACCTCTTCCTCCTGCTAAGCTATGGTCTGAACCTCACCGGCTCCTATCTTTAACAACCTGCCTTCCTGTTCTATAACCAGTTGGCCTAGTTCATCAATGTCAATGTTTTTACCGGCAATACTCTCTTGCCCACGGTGGATCTCAATTTCCCTTCCCAGGTGAACACAGAGTTCCTTGAATTCCCCTCTGATATTGGTCCACCCTTCCTGAAGATAACGGCCCAGGTATTCTTCCATTGCTTCCAGAGCCGCAATCAGAACGTCCTCTACCGCCAGGATCTGCCCGGATTCCAAAAGCAGGGAGGTGGATTTAGGCCTGATATCATTGGAGAAATCATCGGCGGCAACATTCACGTTAATCCCTGCCCCCACTACCAGTTGCTGGGTTGCCCCCAGCTCTCCGCTGCTCTCCAGCAGTATGCCGGCGATCTTTTTTCCCTGACAATAGAGGTCATTGGGCCACTTTACCCCACAGGGAACGGGCAGAAACTTATTCACAGCTATGGCCAGGGCAACGGCAAAGACTGGAGAAAGCAGGGCCAGCTGCTGCAAAGGCAGATCCAGCAGCAGATAAAGAGAAAACCACAATCCCCCGGCAGGTGATTCCCACAAACGCCCTACGCGGCCTTTGCCCCGCTCCTGACGGCCAGCTGCTATGACCATACCGTCACTGGCCCGGCCCTGCAGAATTAGCCTTTTTAGTTCTTCATTGGTGGAATCCAGGCGGGGGAAAAAAAGCATTTCCTGGCCCAGCCAGGTTGTCTGCAGCCGGTCTACAACTTCCGGGGGCGAAAAAAAACTGCTGCCCGGTTCAAGGCAATAGCCCCGGCCCTGGCAGGCGGATATGTCATACCCCGCCTTTTTCAAACCTTCAATTCGTTTCCACACCGCTACCCGGCTGATGCCCAACCGACTGGCCAGTTCGCTGCCCGATATATAAGCGCCCCGCTGTTGATGCAGGTATTTTAAAATAGGGTCATTATTATTCATAAGCACTTCCCGATTTATGTAATCCAGTTGCAGTTTTAACGACCAACTGGGGATTATTCTGACGCAGGGCAACGCTGACTGACGGTGACAAACCCTATGTCGTCGTAGATGTTGACCCACGAACAACGGGGTTATAACCCATTTTTTGTGTCTGTTTCAGTGTTCGCCAGCTCATTATTCAGCGATTAAGCTGTGAAAATGATCCCCTCAGAAAAAGGGAATTTGAAACAACTCTTCGTAAGTCTCTTAATATCTTACACAAGCAAAGTAAAAATCCCTCTTCCCAAATCACAACAAATTCCAACTCCAGCAGCCCTTATCCCTTACACCAATATCTTTGATAAAATTCCTTGCGCCCCAGAATGGCTTGCGGGGATGACCCACCGGTTGGGGATACTGCCACCGCATCTTTTTCGATATCAGAACTGGCCAGAACCTTCACCTGATCTAGATGAAAAAGCTGCTGTAAATAATGAAGGTTGGCCCGCCCGGGTCCGATCAGGCGCGATACATCCCGAGGATGAACCAACAAGGTCAACTGCCGGGCAGGGCTAAAGTTAAGCCAGCGTTTCAACAGCATTTCCGCCTGTTCACGAAAGACCGCTTGTTCCACCAACTCACCAAAAGCAGGATGAAAGGGCCCGGCAACAACGGAACCAGGCTGACGCAAATCCTCATCAGGATGTAGCCCCATACGAATAACCTCAATGTCATGGTCCTGGAAGTGTAAAAACATATCCTTGCAACCCGCCACTGCTTCTTCCAGGGACAGGGGTTGGTACAAGCGGCTGTGGTATAATTTCGCCAGCCTTGTCCCGGCTATGACCAGGGTGGGGTAAATTCGCACCATATCAGGTTGTAGACGAATGGCCTCTTCGGTACTCTCCATGTCCCGCGCGTAATTATCCCCCGGCAAACCCACCATGAGCTGAATCCCCAGGCTGAATCCGTTTTGTTTTACCTGCCGGCAGGCACTTACAGCCGTGGAGCGGGAATAACCGCGGCCAGAGGCCTGAAGAACCTCATCAGAAAATGATTGTATCCCCAATTCTATTGTACGAACACCATGAGCGGATAAAAAAGACAAGCGATGTGAGTCCAGGCAATCAGGCCGGGTGGAAATGCGAATCCCGTTTACCCTGTTGTCCCGAAGAAAGGGTTGAACCGCCCCCAGGTAGTCCTCCTGCATGGCTTCTTCCAGGGCGGTAAAACTCCCGCCAAAAAAGGCCACTTCAACACTGGCCGCATTAGGCGGAAGGGTGGCTAAACTATCCTGGATCATTTTCGTAACCATCCCGGGGCTGGGAACTGTGTTCTGGGCAGTAATTTGGAACTGGTCACAGAATACACAGGTAAAGGGACAGCCCAGATGGGGTATAAAAACTGGAAGATTAACGTGTTTCATCGCCATGTAAAAGGCTCTTTATGATAGACTCATCCCGAAGCACCTCGGCGGCGGCCTTTTGTTCGGCCTCTTTCTTGCTCCGCCCCGTACCAGTGGCCAGCAAACGCTCTTGAAAAAACACTCCCGCTACAAAAAGCCTGGCATGGGCAGGACCACTTTCCTCCAGAATAGAATAGCTTACGTTCTCCTTATTGTGAGCCTGAACCAATTCCTGCAGGCGGGATTTATAATCCTGGTAATCCCCTGCCGCCACTTCCTGTACCGTGGCCGCCAATTGCCGCAAAACAAAATCACGGGCGGCAGGGTACCCCTGGTCAAGGTACAGGGCTCCTATTACTGCCTCTACAGCATCGGCAAGAATAGACTTCCGTTTTCTCCCTCCGGATAGATCTTCCCCTTTACCCAGAAGCAAATACTCACCCAGATTAAGGTGGGCGGCCACATCATGAAGAGAGGTTTCGCAAACTACCCGGGCTCTGATCCGGGTTAGCTCCCCTTCTGCCTTGGCCGGGAAAGTCCGGTACAGGTATTCACCAACTACGAAATTAAGTACCGCATCCCCTAGAAACTCCAGGCGCTGGTTGTTATAGGACACATTTTTTTCCTGAGCATAGGAAGGGTGAGTGAGAGCCATACGTATTAATTCATAGTTGTTGAATTCCAATCCACTGGCCTTTAGGAATTCATTGACCGTTTTCATTCCTTTACTTGCTGGAGATACGCGTAAAGAGCGGTTACCAGTGATCCCATAGTGGGGTAGCTCTCCAGGTCCTCCTCCGGAAATTCCACGCCATAGATATCTTCCAGGGACATAATCATTTCCACAATATCTATGGAATCTGCATCCAGATCCTCAAAGGTGGTTTCCATCTCAATATCTTCCGGACTGATATCGAGTTGCTCCGCCAGGATCTTTCTGGCCAGTACAAAGAACTCCTCCATTTTTCTCCCTCCTGGTAGTAAAGTTTTTAATGGGTTGGCCCTATGGCACGCAAAATACTTCTGGACAAATATACCGAGGCAGAACCGGTCAGCAGCTATTCCGGGTTTAATACTATCCGGTTTAGCCCCTCCCTCTGCATTTCTACAATATTCCCGCGTATACAATCCTGTGCTGCGAGCATACCATTGTAAACTGCTTCCCGTCGTGAACTCCCGTGACAGACGATACTAACCCCTTCTACCCCCAGGAGCGGCGCTCCTCCCACAGTCTGATAATCCAGCCGGCCAAAAGACGCTGGCACCTTCCCCAATTCTTCCATAGCCAGGCTACTCATGAAACCTGCTATACCTTCCACAACCTTTAAAACGATATTGCCGGTAAAACCGTCACAGACTACTATATCCGCCCGGTCCGCAAACAGATCTCGCCCTTCCACATTACCCACAAAATGCAAGCCGGACTGTTGCTTAAGGAGACTATAGCCCTGGACAGCAGCAGTATTTCCCTTGCCTTCTTCCTCGCCATTGTTAAGAAGTGCCACCCGGGGCCGGCTTATGCCCAGAACACTGGCAGCGTAAGTGCTGCCCAGAATGGCAAACTGAAGCAATTGCAGCGGTTTGCAATCCACATTGGCACCCGAGTCAATCAACAGAGTGGGATGGTGCCCCGACCCGGGAATGGGGGTCACGATAGGCGGTCTTTCAATTCCCGGCATACGCCCCAGGATAAACACTGCGGCAGCCATCTGGGCGCCAGTGCTTCCGCAGGAAAGAACGGCATCTGCCTGTTTTTGCTTCACCAGACCAGTAGCAATGACTATGGAGGCATCACGCTTTTTCCTCATGGCCTGGGCGGGAGATTCATCCATGCCGATAACCTGCTCAGCGTGGACAACCCCCACCTGCTCGGGTAAGTAATCCCATGCCTGGAGTTCATTTTTAATCAGCTCGGAGCGCCCCACCAGAAGAACTTGATTCTTCCGGTCCCGCCCGGCCCATTTGACCGCCCCGGCAATGACTTCACCCGGGGCATGATCGCCTCCCATTACATCTACGGCAATACGCATACGCTGGCTCCTTCACAGGTACTTGTAACGATACCATATAAAAAGCAAAAAGTAAGCTTTCAGTCCTGCGCAGAACCCTACTTACTTTTTAGCTAAAAATAGTTTTTCTATTCCATTACATTTTTGCCCTTATAATAACCACAGCCCAGGCAGGCGCGGTGGGGCATTTTAAGTTCATGGCACTGAGGGCACTCAACCAGACCTGGCTTATCAATCTTTTGCCATTCCGATCTGCGTTTATTCTTGCGTGCATGAGACTGCCTTCTCTTGGGTACTCCCACGGTCTAAACCTCCTCTTTCTCAAGTTGTTCTTTTATCTGTTTTAACTTATCCCAGCGGGGGTCATGATCCTCTCTGCTGCAGGTACAGCTTCCCTGATTCAAGTCCTGGCCACATACCGGGCACAATCCCCGGCATGCCTCGCTGCAAAGTGGATTAAGTGGAATCTCAGCCAGTATAAGCCCGTAAATCAGGTCCTCGATATCCACCTCTCCATGCTGGCTAATAACCACATCCTCTTCCCTGTCGGTCCGGGCTTCTATGCCCTGTTCTCCCTCTATTATTATGAAGGAGACATCGGTCTTTACCGGAATAAAAAGCTCGCCCAGACAACGAGAGCAACCTATCTGCAGACGTGTATTCAGCTTTCCGTTTGCTACATAATCCAAAGCAGAAGTATGGACGGTTAAATCAACCACAATCCTATCCGCAAAAGAGCCCCCCATTTCGCTCAGCACCCGGTCGTCACCGGGTATGGTAAAATGGAATGTCAGGCTGTCCTGCAGATGCCTTTGCAAAGGCTTTAAATCCAGCTTCATAAAGATATTCCCCCGAAAAACACCAGATTCATTATAGTATTCCCTGCTTATTATTGTCAACAAAGGGCAGGCTTAGAAGCCGTTATCAGAAATGCATGGGGGTGACCTATCGGCCACCCCCAGACCCTTTTTTACTCGTTCTGGCAGGGTGTCGACTTTTTCGTCACCCTGGGGGGTGACCTATCGGCCACCCCCAAAAACCCTGCTTCCTATTTTGCCAAATTAAACGTATCGCGAGCGATAACCAGTTCCTCATTGGTGGGGATAATAAAGATACGGACCCGGGAATCATCGGTAGCCACGTCAACTTCCTTGCCGCGCACCTTGTTCTTTTCCACATCCATCTTTATTCCCAGATAGTCGAGGTCCTTACAGACATTCTCACGGACGTCGATACCATTTTCACCGACACCAGCGGTAAACACCAGACAGTCGCAACCATTGAGCTTGGCAATATAGTTGCCGATATAACCTTTTACCCGGTTGTAATACACATCCAGGGCAATCTGGGCGCGCTCATTACCAGAGGGAGCAGCCTCAAGAATATCGCGCAGGTCATTGGAGACACCGGAAAGTCCCAGCATACCCGACTTCTTGTTGAAGTAGTTGTTGGCTTCCGAGGCATTCAAATTAAGCTTCTCCATCAGGAAGAAGACAATGGCCGGGTCAATATCACCGGACCGGGTTCCCATAACCAGACCCTCCAACGGGGTAAAGCCCATGGAAGTATCTATAACCTTCCCATCTTTGATGGCAGCCATGCTGGCCCCGTTGCCCAGGTGCAGAGTGATAATCTTGCACTGCTCATAAGGCTTGCCCAGCATTTCAGCCGCCCGATGGGAAACATAGAAATGGGAGGTTCCGTGGAACCCATATCTTCTTACGCGAAACTTCTCGTAGACCTCATAAGGCAGAGCATAAAGGAAATTGTCTGCATCCATGCTCTGGTGGAAGGCGGTATCAAAAACGGCCACATGCTTGACATTGGGCATAAGCTCCTGGCAGGCTTCGATTCCCATCAGATTGGGCGGATTGTGCAGAGGAGCAATATCGAAGCAATCCTTGATAACCTTTTTCACCCGGTCATCAATTACCACCGAGGCAGCAAACTCTTCCCCACCATGCACCACCCGGTGACCAACCGCGCCGATTTCATCCATGCTCTTAAGAATGCCATACTCTTCGTTAATCAGCACTTCCAGAACCAGTTTCATTCCTGCAGTGTGGTCGGGCAAGTCCTTCTTGATAAGAACTTTGTCCTTTCCTTCCGGCTTGTGTTCCAGAGTGGTTCCGGGGATACCTACTCGATCCACCAGCCCTACAGCCAGAACGGATTCGTCAGTCATATCCACTACCTGGTACTTAATGGATGAACTGCCGCAATTCACTACCAAAACCTTCATTAAAAACATTCCCCCTCATTCATTCTCCAGTGAAGATTGCTCTCCCGCTGGTTAAGCTCTCACTGCAGTCATAGCCACCACATTGACAACGTCCTCCACGCTGCAGCCCCGGGACAGGTCATTAACCGGTTTGGCAATACCCTGCAGAATTGGTCCAATAGCTTCCGCTTTGGCCGTTCTCTGCACTAACTTGTAACCGATGTTGCCAGCATTGATGTCCGGGAAAACAAGTACATTACACTGGCCGGCAATCAGACTGCCGGGAGCCTTTGAAGACCCGACACTGGGAACGATGGCCGCATCCAGCTGGAATTCCCCGTCAACCTGGATATCAGGATACTTTTCTTTAGCAATATTTACTGCTTCCACGACTTTATCCACCATGGCATGACTGGCACTTCCCTTGGTTGAGAAAGAAAGCATTCCGACTTTGGGGTCTTTCATTCCGCACAACTCAACCGCAGTACCAACGGAGGCCTTGGCAAAGGCAGCCATCTGGTCAGCACTGGGATCAATGGTAACGGCGCAGTCAGCAAAGACAAAGATGCCATTGTCTCCGAACTCGCAATTGGGAACAATCATGATAAAGGCCCCGGATACGGCGGGTATTCCGGGTGCAGTCTTGATAATCTGCAATGCTGGCCGCAGTACATTTCCGGTGGTGTTTTCGGCACCGGCGACTTCCCCATCAGCCTTGCCATTCTTCACCATCATCGATGCAAAGAAAAGCGGATCGAGCATAGTCTTTTTAGCCTTGTCCAAATCGACCCCTTTGTCCTTGCGCATTTCATAGAACTCTTGCACAAAATCATCAAAGAACGGCGCCTTGGCCGGATCGATAATTTCCGCCCCGGAAATGTCCGCCCCGATTTTACTGGCCAGGGCCTTAACATCTCCTTCGTTCCCCAGCAGAATAGGATGCGCGATCTTCTGATCGGCAATAGCTTTGATGGCTTTTAGTGTCCTCTCTTCGGTACCTTCTGGAAGAACGATGGTTTTCCCCTTTTTAGCTGCGTTCTCCCTAATCTGTTCCAACAGACTCATCCTTCTACCTCCCCATTCCTTTTTGTCTTGTCGTTCTTGTCGTTCGCCGAATTCTTGAAAACATTCTAGCATAAACTACCAGCTCAGTGGTAAGATTTATGGTACCACCAAACCTGGTAAAAAGGGGCCTATTTTAATGGCAGTATTGGGTATTGTAGCTGAATTCAACCCTTTTCATAATGGCCACCGGTTGCTCCTGGAACAGGCCAGTCATGCCGGGCCTTTTGACGCTGTTATCTGTGTAATGAGCGGTAGTTTCCTTCAGCGTGGGGAACCGGCTATTTGCCACAAATGGGCCCGGGCCGAAATGGCCCTGAAGTGCGGAGCCGATCTGGTTATGGAACTCCCCTTTTGTTTTGCCGCCCGGAGTGCCTACTTCTTCGCTCGCGGAGCCCTGCAGCTCCTGCAACGAACCGGGGTGGTCACTCACCTGGCTTTTGGCTGCGAAACCCCCCGCTGGGATACCCTGGAAAGCATTGCTTCCCTGCTGGCCAGTGAGCCCCGGGAGTACCGGGAACGACTTAAACATTACCTGGATCAAGGGTTAAATTTTGCGCTGGCCCGGTCCAGATCCCTTAACGAATTTGCCGCTCATCGCATTGGCCCAGTTGATGATATCCTGGCCGCCCCCAATAACATCCTGGCTTTGGAATACCTGCGTGTCATCAAGGAGGAACGTCTTCCCTTTACTCCGGTCCCGGTGGTACGCCAGGGATCCTCCTACCATGATACTGACCTGCATCCACTGGCAAGCGCCACTGCCATCCGTCGTTTGCTTCTGGAAGAGCATAACCCAGGCAGGCTTAAAGAAGCCATGCCTCCGTCAAGTTTTGCAGTTTTACGAAAACAAATAAACGAGGGGAAAGCACCGGTACGTTTTGAAAGTCTGGGGCCACCACTTCTAATTAAACTGCGTACCATGTCATGTAGAGAGTTGGAAAACATTTATGAAATAAGTGAAGGCCTGGAAAACCGCATAATAGAAGCAGCCAACCATTCTGGTTCGCTCAGGGAACTCACGGCATCCGTAAAATCCAGACGTTACAGCCTGACCCGTATCCAACGGACCCTCATATATATCCTTTTTTCACTTACTCGCGATCAGGTAGAGGAATTCGATCAGCACGGCCCACTATACTTACATGTGTTAGGATTTTCGTCAAAGGGTCGAAAAATCCTGCAAGATATGAAAAATAAATCAACTCTGCCCATCCTGAGCCGGGGCAGTGAAGTTAAGCGCTGGTGGGAAAAAAGCCGTGACAAGGTGCTTAAAGATATGCTGGCGCTGGATTGCATGTCCACTGACATACACGCCCTGCTCTTTCCGGAGCCCTCGGCCCGCCATGGGAGCCTGGACTATACGACCTCCCCGGTAATGGTCTGATGGGTTAAGGCCAGGATTTCGCTGAGCTTCTCCTGGGTGGCCTGGCGGCCCAGTTCAATAATCTCGGCCGATTTTTCAAAATCCCGGGATGAATACTGGCCTACGCGTGGCTGGATAAGAACATCCGCCTTTTTGCTGGCCATTTCAAACTGCGGTCTTTGCAGGATGTCCAGGGAAGTGAGAATAACATCCAGAGTGTTCTGAATCCTCACCTGCTTTCCTTCACAAAAGGTTACATCCACAGCGATAATTACCCCGGCTCCCTCTCGCCGCGCTACCTCCACCGGCAAACGATTGGTAACCGCCCCGTCCACCAGCACCATTCCTTCCTGTTTAACGGGATGAAATATACCCGGTATGGAAATGCTGGCCCGTACTGCTTCGGAAATAGATCCTTCCCGCAGGACAACTTCCTCTCCCTGCAGCAAATCCGTAGCTACCACCAGCAGTTCCGGACTGGCCTCGGCAAAGGTTTTTTTCTTGGTCAAAAGCTGCAGCAGCTCATTGATTTTTTTCCCGCCGATAAATCCCAGGCGGGGAACCTTGATATCGAAAAAGAGCCCGGTATCTATGTTATTTACCATTTTGCCCAGCATGTGTATATCTGCACCACAGGCATAGGTGGCAGCAACCATGGCGCCCATACTGCTCCCCACCAGCAGGTGCAGCGGAACCCGGTTTTCCTGAAGAACTTGCAGCACCCCGATATGGGCCAGGCCACGCGCACTACCCGCTCCCAGAACCAAAGCAACGCCAGGTTTATTCTGTTCCATTCTTGGCACCACCCCTTCACTCCCATTGTAGCACTGTAGATAACTGGGTTCAGGTCTATTCTGCGAACATATACATGGTTAAGGCTTATAGGAGGTTTCCTTGATGCGTTTACATTTCCGTGGTCTGTTTCTGTTTATCATACTCGCCCTGACCATTTTTATGATATTGGAACCACGTGAATCGTTTCAGGCGGCAGCGGCCGGATTCAAGTTATGGTATGCGGTGCTGGTTCCTGCTCTGTTGCCTTTTTTCATTGTAGCTGAACTACTGATCAGCTCGGGGTTTACCCACTACATGGGGCGAATCCTGGAACCGGTCATGCGGCCCCTTTTCCACCTGCCCGGCTGCAGTTCACTGGTAATGGTTATGGGTTTTACTTCCGGATTCCCCATGGGTGCTGTCCTAAGCCGTCGTCTATATGAAGAGAAATTACTCACCCCCGACGAGGCCGAACGTCTGGCCACTTTCACCAACAACTCCAGCCCTCTTTTTATCATCGGCGCGGTCGGGGTAGGGATGTTTGGCAATCCCCACCTGGGATACATACTGGCTCTTTCCCACTATTTATCCAACTTGCTGGTGGGCCTGATCTGGAGTATTAAAAGCTCCTTCGTTCCCGTTCCTCACAGCACTTTTCTTTCTCTGGAAAAGGCATCTCCCCCCCGGTTTAACCCGGGAAGCCTACTGGGTGAATCCATAAAAAATAGCCTCAACAACCTTCTGGCTATTGCAGGCTTCATTGTTTTCTTCTCAGTTTTGACTAGAATGACGGTAGTTACCGGGATAATGGATATGATTGCAGACATTTTCCAGTTTATGTTGGGCTTTTGCCATCTTCCCCATGGCGTGGCTCTGGGAATGGGAATGGGCCTGTTTGAGATAACCCTGGGTTGTCAGACTGTCTCCCAGGTGCCCCAGGGAGAAATACTTTTCAAGCTGCTGGCTATAAGCGCTATTCTGGCATTTAGCGGTTTTTCTATCATCGCCCAGGTGCTGAGCATACTGGCCGGGACACCAGTCCGCCCCCGTCTTTATCTGCTTTCCCGCTTGTTGCAGGTTATTCTTTCCCTGCCCCTCACTGCCATTATCTTTTATCTGTGGCCACCGGTTCAACCTTCCATTAGTCTTCCTGGCCGGCAGCTTATTTATAGTTTTGACGCCTGGACCATATCTATGTCATTAATGCTAATAGGGCTGGGAGCAATAGGAGCCATGGTACTTATTGGGCTCTTATGGCAAAAGGATCAGTAATCCCCTCTATCCAGCGCGTCCCGTATTTCTTCCTTGCCCTGTATCACTACATCAAGACCCTTGCGTAAGACCATTTCCATATGGGTAAGAACTCCATCGGCATATTCGTTGGCGTCGCGACGAATTTCCATGGCCAACTCTTCAGCGCGGGCAACGAGCTCTTCACCCACTTGCCGGGCATTTCTGGTTATCTCGTTATCATCCATCATCCTGGCAACCTGATCGCGGGATTGTTCCATATACTTGTCAGCTTCAGCACAGGCCTCGTTTACAATGCGATCTTTCTGCCCCAGAATCAGCCGGGCAGTTTCCATTTCCTCGGGTAGAATAGCTCGAATCCGATCCAGACGATCCAAAAAACGATGGGAATCTATCATGGCTCTTCCACTGGAAAGGGGTACTTTTTTACTATCCTTGATCATAAGTTCAAGCTCGTCCAAAATCCTGAAAATCTCCATCATCCTCGGCAACCTCCTTGTGATAATAGCACAGAGTAGACTCGCCATATGTGTCCATCCGGTAAGCCTTCAGGGAACCGAATGTGGCAGGTAGTCTCATCTTGCGGGGTGTCCTAATAATCACCAGCCCCTGCCGGTCCACAATCGTATTACACCCTAAGTTGTCCATTACCGGAACAAAAATTTCCTCCCGGGTAAAAGGCGGATCGATATAAATAAGATCAAACTGTTGGTTTTTTTGTGCCAGTAAAGACATGGCCCTGAGTACATCGTTACGATAAATCTCAAAACCAGAAGTAAAACCGCAGGATCTGATATTCTCCTTTATAGTGCGAATAGCCGGTCCATTATTGTCAATAAATACAACTCTGCGGGCCTCACGGCTCAGGGCTTCGATGCCAACCGCCCCACTACCGGCAAAAAGATCCAGGAAATCGCAACCCGGCACCCGGGTGCCCAGGACATTAAACAAGGCTTCTTTAATCATATCGGTAATAGGCCGGGTCTGGTGCCCTGCAGGAGCTTTCAGTCGCTTACCTTTGGCCCGACCGGAAATAACGCGCACTCTTCTTTTCTCTTCTCCTATCTCATATGACAATTTCCTGGTCCCTAAACACTCTTATTTTAGCATAAAAAAAAATTTAAAAATATTGGTATATTACTTTCTTCCCCTGGCAATGCTATAGACAGCCAGAGAAAATCTGGTTAAAAACAAACCCTCCCCAACAACTTTACAAAATTCTCCTCTCCCCAAAATGGCGACTGAAAAGTCGCCATTTTATTTGCTTTGGTCTCCCCTGTCAAAAAAGGAATAAAAATGGTGGGGCTGGCTGATAATACCCTAAAGAGGAGGTTTCAACATGCAGAGTTTAATACAGGCTTTTAACCTCAGGGTAGATATGGCTATTGAAGCTCGTGATCTAGTTCGCGGAGCTGCTGATCGCGAAATTCCCGGGGTGGAAGAGCAGGTACAAAAGCTGGAATTCAGCAAAGTTACCACTATCACTATTTTAAACGAGAATGGCGCCCGGCAGATCGGCAAACCTATCGGTACTTATGTCACCATCGAATCACCACCGCTTAAAATCAATGACCCTTATGTTAAGGAAGAAATAATCCAAATCATGGCCAACAGCCTGAAACAACTGGTAGGAAACCGTCTTCCCCAGGGCGGAACCGTTTTATTGGTAGGCCTGGGTAATTGGCGGGCTACCGCCGACTCCCTGGGCCCCAAATTTATTGAATACAGCCCTATAACCCGCCACTATCATCAGTACGCCCCCCAGGCTCTGGTTGAGGGTATGAGACCCACCTGCGGAATTGCCCCGGGTGTATTGGGAATTACCGGATTGGAAACCTTTGAAGTCATCAAAGGGGTAGTGGAAAAAGTACATCCATCCATTATGATTGTGGTTGATTCCCTGGCCGCCCAGAATGTAGAACGAATTGGTACCAGTATACAAATGTCCAATACCGGCATTCAGCCAGGTGCAGGTATAGGCAATGCCCGACACGCCCTCACCGAACAGGATTTGGGGATTCCGGTCATTGCCATCGGTTGTCCCACTATTGTAAATGCTGCGGTAATCGCCGATCAGGCCATACGCAAATTTTGCCTGAACACCGGTGCCAGCTATGACGAGATCAAGGCTATGAACTCCATTAGGGAAATAGTATCCTTTTACGGCGGCAGTCTGGGCGTTACTCCCAAAGAAGTAGATGAGATTATCGAAAATACCTCCCGCATCCTGGCTATGGGAGTAGGAACCTTTCTTTTCCCCGGCATCTCCGAGGAGCAGCTGGAGCTTTATGCTACGTGATCATAGACACGGATAACGCGGATTTCTGTGGATGAACACGGATTTCTCCACCGACTGGCACCCTGAATCTCTTTAACGCTGATTAACGCTGACTGACATTGAATAAATCTTAAACCCAGCCATCCCGTTCATGTCAATCATTTACAATCCGTGTTACCCTTGCCGGGCTGCAATGTTCAAGTTTATATCGGCTATATCTTAATTCGTATTTGTGAAAATCCATTTAATCCGTGTTATCCGTATCTGTGTACCTTCGTGTTATCCAATGCTTAATATGAAAACAAGCGGATATTAAATCATCCGCTTGCTTCGTATAGATTGGTTAGTTGAGACCTGTTAATTTAGAAACCGGTTTGGCTTTCAGAGTTCTGCTGACGGATATTCTGCAGGCTCTGCAGTTCGCCAAAGTTCGGGGCGCTGCCACCACCAAGCTGCTGCTCGTAGGAGTAGATCATCTTCTTGACCATCTGTCCACCGATGCTGCCGGCCTGCCGAGAGGTCAGGTCGCCATTGTAACCCTGTTTCAGGTTAACACCGACTTCCTTGGCGGCTTCCATTTTGAACTGGTCCATAGCAGTTCTGGCTTGGGGAACCAAAATACGGTTACTGTTATTTCCTCCGCCTCCGGGCATTTGCTTTCACCTCCTTTTGTTTTGGTAGTCTTATTGTTTCCGCTACCGCTCGAGCTATGCTAGAAGTTATTTCAAGACTTTTTAATTTTTTTCTTGTTTTTTTGACCGTCTTTATCCACGATACCCATTTCCTGGGCCACTTCAAATTTAATTTTGTCAATTTTTTTGCTTTGCTCAGTCCGTTCTGCCACGTATTCACCTCCCAAAAACGAATACCGCAGATTTCTCTGCAGTATTAGCATGGCCGCCTTCCTATGTTTTTTATAAAAAAATTTATTTGGTTGCTGGACTAAAGGTGGAAAAGACCATTAGCATTTCATTTCCGGTGTTTTTTAAACCGTGTTCCATGCCCAATGGAGCTTTTAAGGCATCGCCCTTCTTAATCATTCTCCATTCACCATCCACCAAAAATTCGCCTGTTCCGGTGACAACATAGTAGAACTCGGTTGAATCAGCGTGAATGTGTGGAGAAATTTGAAATCCCGGCAAAATGGTAACTTCCAGATTGTTCAAACGATCGTTGTCCACACTGCTGAAATAGTGTTTTAGGAAGACCCCATCTTCTTTGGGGTGTTTGACGAGGGCAGCTTTGCCAATGATATTTTCTGACATTGATGATCATCCTTCCTTGTTCTATAGGCTGGCAGATCTGTGCTGATCTCAAGAAATTTTACGGCGCGGTAAATCTTGAGGACGTGGAGTATGCCAGAAAGGAATTCCGGGAAAAATGGGACAAGAAATATCCGTCGATTATGCGTTCTTGGGACGCAAATTGGGCTGAACTCACTACGTTTTTCAACTATCCCGAGCAGATCCGGCATTTGATTTATACAACCAACGCGGTAGAGGCATACCACAGAATGGCGAGGAAATTCACGAAAGCAAAGGCGATTTTCCCCACTGACGACTCGATAAGAAAGGTTGTTTTCCTATCGGTCAAAGAAATTGCAAAGAAATGGACGCTGCCGGCGCGGGATTGGCCATTGGCGTATAGCCAGATTATGATTTTCTTCGCTGATAGGTTTACGGCTTAAAGGCGGCATTGGGGGCTCTGCCCCCAGACCCCCGAGGTTTATACGCTTTGGGCTTACCGGTAAAACGAAAAACAGCGTGCAATAAGCCCGCCGTTTTACCGTATAAGCCGTAGCATGCGAAGGGTCGCTCCTCAGCGTTGCCCTGTTTATGCTGCAATAAAAGTATTAACAAAGGTTTGGATGATTATTCCGTTTACACTAAAAGCATGTTCAGAACCTACTAAAGGCATAATTAACCAAATTTCAACTGGTTATTATGCGCTAACACCATATTGTAGTTTCAAAGAACGTGATTTTTGCTATTATGCAAAAGTCTCAACTAACAGT
>CAZLYH010000040.1:0-17350 GCA_964563775.1 uncultured Syntrophomonadaceae bacterium
TGGTTGGGATTCCAGAGCCAGGTGCTGTTCTGCTGAACTGCAACCCCGTAAAGGCTACCCAATACCAATAGCAGCCCGACGATTAACATCTCCCGGAAGGCCCGGCGTTTCCAGAGCCGGGGAACCTCGAGCCACAAAGTAAGAACTAGAAAAACAGCAATAATATAGTACAAAAAGTCACCCGCTTATCTAATTGGAATTGCTCCCCGGTCCAGATAAGTCCGGTCCAGAGTGGTCTGTACCTGCACCTGGTACTCGACAGTGGGGTAGATGCGGGACCAGTCCGCCCGGATGCGCTGCCACAGCTCCGGGTGAGTGCGATACAGGAGGCGGCCCCAGCCCAAAATATCACTATTGAGTTGCTGGGATTTGTTGATACCGGCCCGGATGTCCGATGCTATTGACCGGCTGACCGCTTGTTCCAACTCGCGGCGTCGCTCTTCGTTCAATGGGGCGGCGGGGCCCTGTTGTTCCAGAAAGTTTGCCGAAGCATATACCTTCAGCCGGACTTTTATCTTTCCATCAACCATCTGCACCTTAGTTTGACTGCGGAAGCGGCTGATCTGCACAACCACATGATATTCGGATTTCTGCTGGTGAGTTGTAATAGAAATACCGCCCTTGGGATACTTCGGCTGCAGCCACCGGTAACCGCGGGCTTCTTTTTCATCCAGGCTGCCCACCATTTTGTTTCCCTTTAAAACCGCCAACCCCTCCAAGCGCAGGACTGGTTGGCCGTTGGATGTGGTTATCTTTATCTGGGGGATAACCGGCTCCACCCCCGGAGTGCTGGCCTTGAGCAAAAACTCGGAGATGGTTACCGGGACGTAGGTTCCCCTTTGTACCTCCTGCAGCCGTACCAGAACTTGTAATTCGCGGGCGCTTCCACCGGAAAGGAGATCCCGGGTTTCCAGGGCCTGACGCGCCGTACCCTCCTTCACAATCAACAAGTCAGCATGTGGCCGAACCGTGCGGCTGCCGGCCAGGTGGTCGGTGACCAGACTCAGGTCGTGGCGGGCCAGGTCCTCTCCCAGTAAATAGACACTGGCATGGGCCCACTGGGGTACACGGGGAAAAGACAGCATAATATGGCGGGCGGCCAGGCTGGGAGTGGAGCCCCTCGCCGAAAAGGCCAGGGGGCGCACCTGAGCGGCTCCTGTTTCCTGGGCTGGTTGGGGTTCCACCACCTGGGCGGTAAACTCCACCTGGTTGGGCGCGATGTAATCTACCCCCAGGCCAGCAGCTACAGCGATGTCTCCCACTTCCTGCAGGTTCCAGCACCCCCCCAGCAGAGGGAGCAATATAAGCAAAACCAGGCCGGGAAATTTGCGCATCTGTCAACCTCCGCCCGGATTCAACCGGAAAAGAATTGATAAAGGCTAAAGGCAACCCCCACAACCATAAAAACCGCGAAGACCAATACCTCTCGATACTGCTTCTGCCGCAGCAGAGCGGGAAGTTCCATTAGTATTATTCCCAGGTAAACCACCACCAACAAGGCAAACAACCCTTTTCAAACTCCCTTCCGGTAAGAGATTCCTGACGCCGACTAACCCTGACGGACCCTGAATGGACCAAAAGGATACCGATTTTGACGCTGACCAACGCTGACGGACCCTGAATGGACCAAAAGGATACCGGTTTTGACGCCGACTAACGCTGACGGACCCTGAATGGACTAAAAGGATATCGGTTTTGACGCTGACTAACCCTGACGGACCCTGAATGGACCAAAAGGATACCGGTTTTGACGCTGACCAACGCTGACGGACCCTGAATGGACTAAAAGGATATCGATTTTGACGCTGACTAACGCTGAATGGATTAAAAAAAACCGATCCGTGTCAATCCCAAACAATCCCCATCAAACGTCCCCCCAATCCCCCAATTCCAATCAGCGTCATTCAGCGTAAGTCTGCGTAAGTCAGCGTCAGAAAACCTTTATCCGCGTCAATCTATTTATATCCGTGTAATCCGCGTCAAACGTCCCCCCGTCAGCGTAAATCAGCGTCAAAAATCCCTATCCGTACCCACTACTCCTTAAACTCAAAAGACCTGTCAGTCAGATAAGTGCGGCGCAGGGCAAACTTCACCTGAACCTCACTTTCCACCCCGGGGAAAACCCTCTCCCAATCAGCGGCCACTTCCTGCCAGGCCCGGGGATCAGCACTTTCCACCATTCTCCCCCAGCCAAAAATGTCGCTGCTCAGCTCTTGCGCCTGTTTTATACAGTCCCGGCACTGCCCCGCAATCTCCTTTTCCGCCTCTCGCTCCAACTGGGCAAATTTTTCCGCAGTCAGCATCTCCCCCCTACCGGTCTGTTCATAGAAATTCCCCTCCGCATTGATTTTAATAACCATTTTGATACCAGTAGGGGAAATCTCTGGGGTAATATGGGCCCGGGAACGTATCAGCTCCAGGGCAATGCTTTTTTCCGGTTGGTGCGGGAAAGGAATCGGAAATAGCCCTCCCTGAATGAGACGCGGTTGCATCCAACGGTAACCCCGGCTTTGCCGTTCATTAAGGGAACCTACCTGACGGCGGCCACGGAATACAGCCATACCGGACAGCTGCACCAGCTCCCGGTCTCCTTTCTTGCTAACCGTAACCTGAGGGGCCAGGGGATCGATACCCGGGGTAGCCAGAGCGGCCAGGAAATCATGTAAAGTTGTAGGGACATAAATCCCCACCTGGCGCTCCTGAATGCGCAACATTTTTTGCATACCCATTCCGGAATAGGGCTCCAGAGGGGTTTCTGCCTGCAAAAGTTCCTCGGGGGTAACCTGGGAAGATACCACCACCAGAGCATTCTTGCGAATATCCACACTACGCGACAGCAGGTCAGCAATCAAGGACAAATCCTGGTAGGCCAGACCTTCTCCCAGCACCACCAGGCTGGCATGCGACCACAGAGGTATGCGGGGGATGCTTAGAGACAGGGCCCGGGTGGCATCAGTAGCCGTAAGCCCTTTTTCAGAGATTACCAGGGCGGAGGGCTGACCACCTCCCCCACCTTGTTGGCCCTGGCCGGGCCGGGCCAGCTGGGCAGTAACCACCATCCGCTCCCCGTCCCAGTCGGCTGCCAGGGCAGTAGCGACTACGGTTTCATTCACCTCCCGGATGCGGCATCCCCCCGTCAGGCATAAAGAGAACAGCAGCAGCAGGCAGAGCACTTTTTTCATGAGGGGGGCTCCCCTTTATCATCAGGATTTTGGCGAGCAACGTTGGACATCCCATCCACAAAAGGCCTTTTCTCCATCTTAAACCAGGGGCGGCGCAGGAAAATATCACTGAGCTGGGAGCGGTTGAAAGGTGCCACCGGAGTCAGGTAAGGCATGCCGAAACTGGACATGGAGGCCATGCGGACCAGCATGAGAATAAAAGCAATCATAATCCCCAGAAATCCCAGTGCGGCGGCAGCGACCAGGAAACCAAAGCGGGCGATGCGAATAATAATGGCGGCATTGTAGGCCGGGGCGACAAAGGATGCAATACCTGTTGCCGCTATTACCACTACCATGGGGGTGGAGACCAGGCCGGCCCGTACGGCAGCATCACCAATGATCAGCGCTCCGACGATACTGACTGCCGGGCCCACCGCCCGGGGCAAGCGCAGCCCCGCTTCCCGCAGCATTTCAAAAGTGAACTCCAGCAAAAGGGCTTCCACAAAGGCTGGAAAAGGCACCCCCTGGCGGGTAGCGGCAATGGTTAAGAACAAGTCCGTGGGGATCATTTCATGGTGATAACTAATGGTGGCCACGTACAGTGAGGGCAGCGTCAGGGCCAGCCAGAAACTTATAAAGCGCAAGAGCCGGAAAAGGGAGGCCGGCACATAATGGACGTAATAGTCTTCCGGGGAAATCCAGAACTGGGGAAAGGACACCGGGACAATCAGGGCCATGGGGGAGCCGTCCACCAGCAGACAGACGCGCCCCTCCAGCATATGAGCGCAAACCCGATCCGGTTTTTCCGAATGCTCCGCCTGGGTAAAAATCGTGGCCTTTTCATCCATAATAAACTCTTCCAGGTAATTAACGTCCAGTACCGCATCAATGTCAATTCTATTGAGGCGCTGGCGTACCTCCTCCACCAAGCCGGGAGGAGCGATACCCTCAATATACATAAAAGCCACATCTGTTTTGCTGATTCTTCCCAGGACCAGGTTTTCGATTTTTAACTGGGAGGACTTCAGGCGGCGGCGTACCAGGGCGGTATTAAAGCGCAGGGTTTCAACAAAGCCTTCCTTGGGACCGAAAATAACCAGCTCATTTTCCGGAGTCTGTACCGTGCGGCCCTGCCAGGAACGGGTCCCCGCAGCCAGTCCCCGGGCTGATCCTTCAAAAATAAAAACAGCATCCCCGGAACACATATGGTGGATAACTTCTTCCAGGCTGTCCACCATCTTAAGGTCGGCCAGGGAAACAATGCGTTCCGCAATCAGGGAGAAGTTATCAAGGCCCTCCGGCTTCCAGATCTCACGGTTAACCATGTTGATTTCCAGTAAAAGAGGCCGTAAGAGATTGTTTTCCACCTCATTACGGTCCGTCAGGCCATCAAAATATACCACCAGCCCCCGCAAATCCGCATCGTGGCCAAAGTAGAAGTCTTTCATTACTGCATCGGAACAGCCGGTAAGGAGCAAGGCCAGAGCCTGCCGATTGGCTTCAATATTGGTGGACAGTTTTTGCCCAATGATATCTGCTGGCGCAGGTTTTTCCTGCTCACGTTTACCCTGAATATAGCGCATTCATATAAACTCCAGATCTATAATATTGGGATAGAATTACTTTAAAAACACCATTAATAAGCGGCCCACTTCTCCAAAACTTTCCTTAGTTTAAGCCTGGGCGGTCCAGATTATTCAGAGCCGCTGCCTACCTGTGCGGGAGCCGCCGGGCCGGGGGAACGGCCCAACCATCGCTTGAGGCGCATGACCACCCAGGTCAATAGAGGTATAACGAGGAAGAACGCCAGATAGGAGGCGGGAATGATCTCCCGGATGGTTTTCTCCAGAACAATAATATTAGGGGCGAGCTGCACGGCCAGGACGCCGATAATCAGAGCGCTGGGAGCCAGCAAAAACCGGTAATCTGATAATCCCAGGCATTCCTGGGTAGTATAAGCCATCATGAACCAGAACAGGGCCAGCACCGCGAAGATGCCCAGAATCCAGATCCCAATAAAGACAATATCGATATTTTGAATAAAGCGGCCAATGGAAATCAGGCGAATGGCGGAAAAGGCCGGAAAGGAGAAAAACCTGGCTGCTTCCCCGCCCAGATTGACAATCGTGGCCACCGTGAGCAAAACCATGAGCAGCACATAGGATATCACCACCTGGAAGAGGGTTTTGAAGATCAGGGGTTTTTCTCCGGGGGAAACAAAGAAACCCAAAGTCAAGACCGGCATAACCTTGAAAACCACCGCGCTGGTAGCAGTAGTAGCCAGGAAAAAATGGGATAACTGCATATAGCCCAAAGGCAGCAGGTTTCCCCAGTCAGGTTGTTCCCCCAGAGCCAGCAGGCCAATCAGAAAACTAAAGGGCAGGCCGATAATGGTGACTGCAACACAAACGCGGGGCAGGGCGTTCAGCCCAATTTTGAGAACCAAAAAGGACACCAGGAGCAGCACGACGATAAACACACTGATAGGCGTGCCGGGAAGGACATTAGTTTCAATAAAATCGGTAAATACCCGCAGGGTATAAGCACAGACCAGAATAAAGAAAGGTACATATAATAAGCCCAGCAATTTTCCCGGCCACTTGCCCAGATGTTCCTCCAGCATACGCGGAAAGGGCCAGCGGCTGTTTTTGAGCAGGTCGGTATAAAGAGCGGCGACAATCAATCCCGGGAGCAGAGCACCGGCAAAGGCCAGCCAGGCATCGTTGGCAACAAAGGTGATGGCTTCCCGGGTTTGTTCCAGGAAAGCGACCGGCGCCACCGTTATCAGGAGCATACAATATAGTTGAAAACGATCCAGTTTTACCACCCTGTACCACCCCGTCACCAAATATGCTTCTATCTTGACCAAAAAGGAAAAAAATATGTTAATACCCTGTGCCCCGATACCGGGCAGTTGGTGTCAAAACACGGGAAAAGGCAGGACAATACGGCTGTCCCTATCAGTATTTGCTCCCAGTTCGATAGGAGGCATTCGCATTTTTTTTAACCACGATGGTAAATTGTGAATAAAAGGGGATTTTGAGTTATATACTATCACTGAAAACAAAACAGCCTTTTAAGACTTTCTAAAAAGGAGGGATAATTGTAAATTGAAAGCAACAGGAATCGTGCGCCGAATTGACGACCTCGGCAGGGTCGTGATTCCCAAGGAAATACGCAGGACCCTGCGCATACGCGAGGGTGACCCTCTGGAAATCTTCGTTGACCGTGAAGGTGAAGTTATATTAAAGAAATATTCCCCCATCGGTGAGCTCGGGGATTTTGCTAAAGAATATGCCGACTCCCTGCATGAGACTATCGGTCATATATCAATGATTGCCGACCGGGACGTAATTATTGCCGTGGCCGGGGCCAACAAGCGGGAGTTTTTAAGCAAACCCATCGGTAGAGCAGTGGAAAGATCCATGGAGGAAAGAACCACCTTGGTTATGAACGACCTTCAGGCAGCTGATGACGAGGGTCACCATGTCATCCAGCTTGACGACCGGGAATATACCGTCAAATCCCAGGTCATCGCCCCGATTATCTCCCAGGGAGACCCCATCGGAGCGGTAATCATTGTCAGCAAGGAACCCGGAGTCAAACTGGGCGATATGGAAGTTAAACTGGCAGAAACCGCCGCTGGTTTCCTGGCCAAACAGATGGAGCAATAAACGGGCTCAAACAGCAGAACGAGAAGCGGTCTTATTAAAGTAAGATCGCTTTTTTCTGTGCGTGTCATGGTGAACCGGGGAAATAGACACAGAAAACGCGGATTTGACGGATAGCACGGCAGCCGTAATGGTTCTATTTTTGACGCAAACAAACGCAGACTTACGCTGGAGGGGTTAAACGATACGGTAACCTTGATGCTGTGGCCCGGCCTTGCCGGGGAACACTGTAAGTCCCCTAAGGGGGATTATTTTTGGACGAAGGGAGAATAGATCGATTGTCCCCCGACCACCCTTAGCAGGGCGCTTCTACATGCTCCGGCAACAAATTGAAGCATCTTAATGCACCCAATTGGGATTTTGAATAGAACCAAACCAGGTATTTTTAATGCAATGGCAACCTTCGCCCAGAATACGTTAACAACATCTACATAAATAGTTGTCAATATCAGTCAGCGTAAATCGGCGTAAAAAAACCCCGTTCGTGCCAATCCCGAAATACTGTTATCAGCGTCTATCGTCCCCCGCCTGCCAGTTGTGGTATAATAGACTTCGCGAAATTGGGGAGGGCGACCATGGAAAACAAACAGAACTTCCTCAGGGGAGCTATCGTATTAAGTGTAGCCGGTGGCATCAGCAAAATTCTCGGAGCCGTATATCGTATACCCCTGGCCCGTCTCATCGGCGGGGAAGGGATGGGTCTTTACCAGATGGCCTATCCCATCTATACCACCATCCTGGCCCTGGCCACGGCCGGGGTACCCGTGGCCATATCGGTGCTGGTCTCACGCAAAGAAACCGAAGGCCTGTCAGGAGACAGCCGCAAACTTCTTAAGGTCTCTTTGATCCTGCTGCTCGTATTTGGCATAATACTGACCATCCTGGTCATGCAGTCGGCTCATTTTATTGCCAACTACATCCTCGAAGAACCCCGGGCCTACTATCCCATTGTGGCCGTAGCCCCGGCCATTTTCTTTGCCGGACTGATGTCCGTATTTCGTGGCTATTTCCAGGGCCATCAGTCCATGCTGCCCACCGCCGTTTCCCAGGTGGTGGAACAGATATTCCGGGTTGCCGCGGTTCTCATTTTAGCTTTCCTGCTTTTCCCCCGGGGATTGGAATATTCGGCCGCCGGGGCCACATTTGGCGCCGTAGTGGGAGGAGTAGCCGGACTCGCGGTACTGGGCATCTATTACTATCGATTTCGCAAGCAGCAAAAGCAATCCAACCAGCCTTTGCTCACTTCAGGGGTGGCGGCCATGGACCTGGGCAAGGAAATGGTACGGCTGGCTATTCCCGTCTCCTTTGGGGCAGTGGTATTACCCCTGGTGCAGATGTTGGACGCCATTATCGTTCCCGGGCGATTAATGGACATAAACTACACCACCTCACAGGCCACCGCCCTTTACGGGCAACTTTCCGGAATGGCCGGGGTGTTGATCAGCCTGTCCACCATCTTTACTATTTCCATTGCCACCAGCATGGTTCCAGCCATTTCCGAGGCTGTGGCCAAAAAGGACCGGCAACTCCTTAACAGCCGGCTTAATTACGGCTTTCGGGCCGGAATGATTATCTCCCTGCCCAGTGCTGCTGGGCTGTACATCTTAGCCTTCCAGATCTGCGATCTCCTTTACGCCACGCCGGAGGCGGGCATCCCGCTGCAACCACTGGCCTTTGCCTGCATTGTACTGGCCGCCTTCCAGATATCCTCGGCTGGCCTGCAAGGAATCGGGCGACCGGAGATAGCCATGCGCCACCTGATTGTAACCGGAATCCTCAAAGTCATATTCAACTATACCCTGACCGCCATCCCCGCGCTGAACGTCCGGGGAGCGGCTGCCGGCACCGTGGTGGCATTCCTGGTCGGATCACTGTTAAATATTATCTACCTGCAGCGCATCACCGGGGTTCACTATGAATACTTCCGCTTTTTCAAAATTACCCTGGTTACAATATTCATGGGCCTGGCGGTCAAATTATCCTACCAGGCCCTGGTGGGGGCAGACATCCGCTCTCATTTTGCCACCCTCATTGCCATTACTATTGGCGTCGGCATTTACGGAGGCTTTATGGTGCTGCTCAAAGAGTTAGACGTGGGCATGATAAAACGTATACTAAAAGGCGTTTAACATGAAGGAGGTCGACTATGGAAGACAGAACCGGCTCTCTGGAGGAGTTATTGCAGATCATGGACAAGCTGTTAAGCCTGGAAGGTTGTCCCTGGGATCGGGAGCAGACCCACGCATCCCTGGTGCGCTACCTCATCGAGGAATCCTACGAGGTTATTGAGGCCATTGAGCACCAGGACATGGACCGGCTCCGGGAGGAACTGGGGGATTTGCTGCTGCAGGTGGTTTTCCATGCTGCCCTGGCCGAGCGGGAGGGCTGGTTTAATTTTGACGACGTGGCCAGGACGGTGAGCCGGAAGATGATTGACCGCCACCCGCATGTGTTCGGTTCCCTGCAGTTGGAGAGCAGTGAGGCAGTCATGGAAAACTGGGAGGATTTCAAGAAAAAAGAAGGCAAAAAACACCTCCTGGAAGGAATTCCGGCCATGCTTCCCGCTCTTATGAGAGCGGAAAAAATGCAAGAAAAGGCGGCCCGGGTAGGATTTGACTGGGCCGATGTTGGTGGAGCTCTGGAAAAGTTCAAGGAAGAGGCGGACGAACTGGCCCGGGCACAAGGGGAGCAAGAAGTACGCGAGGAAACCGGAGATTTACTATTTGCCCTGGTAAACATAGCCCGCTTCAAAGGAGTAGAACCAGAGCAGGCCCTGCAGGCCACCAATGACAAGTTTGCCCGCCGTTTCCGCTACATCGAGGAGCAGCTGCGCCTGCGCCAGCGCGATTTGAAACAGGCCTCCCTGCAAGAAATGGATGAACTGTGGGAAGAGGCTAAAAGCCTGGGCCTGTAAATACTAGTGCTTCAGCGGCAGCAATCCAGCCGCTTGACCCGGGGAAATTTTAAGCCGCACCTGGCGGAACGGGTTAAAGGCAGCGGGGAGCCGCTTCCACTATCCCTGTTCTTTATAGGTCTTTTGTTGGTAGCAAGCCGGGTTTATTTTCACAGGAAAGCTGATAGAAACGGCCTGGTACCTGAAGTTTTTGCCGGGAAAAGAAGGATAATGCCAATAGACAGCGAATAGCCATTATATACCATGCAAAAGGAGGGATAAATTCTTGAACAAAACAGAATTAATCGGACAAGTAGCCGCACAGACCGGCATGACCAAAAAGGACGCGGAAAAGGTAGTGAATGCTTTCTTCGCAACGGTAGAAGGAGCCCTTAAAGCCGGGGAAAAGGTACAGTTGGTGGGATTCGGCACCTTTGAAGTACGGTCGCGGCAGGCGCGTAAAGGTAGAAATCCGCGCACCGGCGAAGAAATCAACATTCCCGCAACCCGTATACCTGCCTTTAAGGTCGGGAAAGCACTTAAAGACGCTGTAGATTAGAAAATGCGTCTGGATAAGTATCTTAAGGTTTCAAGGATCATTAAAAGGCGCACCATTGCCAAGGAATTTGCAGAAAATGAACGGGTTTTAATCAACGGCAGAATGGCCAAGCCTTCCAGTGATGTAAAAAAGGGCGATATCATTACCTTGCAGATAGGGGATAGAAAGACTATCTTCGAAGTCCTTGATACCAAAGAAAATGTAAAAGCAGCGGAAGCCAAAAACCTCTACCGAATTATCGAATAATCAGCCGCCCACCCGGGCGGTTTTATTTTGCGGTTTTTTTAAACCAGGGCTGTAATTGATGCCAGCCGCTTTCATCCGCATCTGAGCACCCTTCCCGACCAGCCTCCAGATAGTTTTCCTGACATAAAAACCGGGGGTAAAAGCATATACCTTTCTACAGAATCCCGGTTGTCCCGCGGGGTGATTTTCCCTGCGTATATTTCAAAGGAGGCGAAAACGGTGTCTGAACACTCCCTGACGCTGGTGGACCGCAAAAAAATTCAGATGTCCGGAATCAAGCATGTAAACAATTTTGATGAAGATGAGGTCATTCTGGAAACGAGTTTGGGCTTTCTGCTTATTGCCGGATCCGAATTGCATGTAAGCATGCTCAATCTGGAAGAAGGCAAGGTCAACCTGGAAGGCCAGATAAACAGTATCGAATACAAGGAACCCGGGGCAGATCTGAAAAGCAAGGGCAAAAGCATTCTAGGCCGTTTGCTCAAATAAGGCCTGCCGGGGCGAGGCAGCAGGAGCGCCGATAGGGCAGCTTACACCTGAGCCGGGAGAGAGAGCAAGGAGGAGATGACGATTGCCGGCATGGCTATACCAGGTTGAAGCCTTCACCCTGACCCTGGTGCTGGGGCTGGTCGCAGGGGCTTTCTTTCACTTCTATCAGCAGACCGTTCGCATGGCCCGGATCAAGGGTGTCGCGCTATATGTGCTGGACTTCTTTTTGTGGATGGTCATGATTCTGCTGATCTTTGCCGCCCTCCTGCTGATCAATCAGGGCGAAATGAGGATTTATGTTTTGGTGGCACTTCTGGCGGGGGCCTTTCTTTACTACCAGTACCTTTCCCCCCGCCTGCAGGTCGTGGTGGAGCGGGCCGTGAGGCTGACCTTGAAACTGATCTCTTTCCTGGTCGCAGCGGTGGTCCGGCCCAGCCGGTGGCTGGCCGGGGTTATTACCAGCCGGTTTAAGAGGCCTCCTCCTCCTGATGAAGGTGAAGACGAATTAAGCTAAATAAAATTTCTTGTCCGGTCGGCAGGATTTTGCCAGGTGCTCCCCGAAGAGAATTACTTACGTGATTTGTCCACAGGTTGTGGAAATATTGTGGATAGAGTGTTGTGGAAATGCAGATAGAGATCCGGGGAGTAGAAAAACTCAGTTTTCGGGAAAGACAAGTTGTGACCCTGAAAGAAATGGGCCGCAGCAATGACGAAATTGCCCGGGGCTTGGGGATAAGTCCCAGCACCGTGGCTACACTCTATAATCGGGCCCGATCCAAAGGCTATCAGGTGGTCATCATTCTTCCCGGAGATGTTCTGGGTTTGCCTGACAAGGAGGGCGGGGATGAAGAAGAATAAACCCAATCCCAGGAAGTGGATGGTTATAGTCATGGGTGCGGTTGTATTTCTATTATTTTTCTCCGTGGTCCCCAAACTACTGACCATTCATGATTTAAACCAGCAGAAACAAGAACTGGCGGCACGCAAGGCGCAGTTGGAGACGCGCAACCAGCAGCTAAAGCAGAAGTACCGCGAAGCCGGGGAGCCGGAAACAGTGGAACGCCTGGCACGGGAAAAGCTGGGCATGGTCAAGGACGGCGAGACACTTATGGTACAGGTGGCGCCGGCCGGCGACTATTAGACACCCGGCTTGATCCAGTGGCCCGAGCAGCAAAAAAACGGGCCGTTTTTCGCTATTATTATCCTTGGGGTTTAAACTTTTTCTATAGAAATCGCCAGTTAACGGTATTTGTAGGTTGACTACCACGATGCCATCTAATACAATGAGGCTAGTATATACCAAGGGGGAAATCATTCTCTATGCCGACCGAACAAAGTAATATTGTGCCGGGAGAAATTCTCGAGGGTAAGGTCCAGGGTATAACCAAATTTGGCGCATTTGTTGAGTTGCCTGGTGGAACTGTTGGACTGGTGCATATCTCTGAAATCGCAGACACCTATGTCAAAGATGTCAAGGACTTTGTGCTGGAAGGAGACACGGTCAAGGTCAAAGTACTCAACGTTGCCGGAAAGAAGGTTGGCCTATCCATCAAACAAGCCCAACCCAAGCCCAGAGAGGAAGTGCGGGCTCCGGCCCCGGCAGGGCGGCAGCATCATCATGTTGCTTCAGGTAACCTGGATGACAAGATTGCCAGGTTCCTCAAGGAAAGCGATGAGCGAATGCAACCCCTTAAGAGCAAAATGGAGCCGCGCAGGCGCCGCAACAACTTCTAGGGTTTGACAACACCCCGTTAACGGGGTGTTTTTCATTTTAAAGGAGGAATTCCTTTTTGAATTATGCGGCCATTGATATCGGTACCAATTCCTGCCGCCTGCTGGTGGCGCAAATCCAAGCCGGAAAGCTGCGGCCCCTGGCGAGAGGTCTTGAGAGCTCCCGATTAGGGGAAGGAACTGCCCACAACCGGGTCTTAGCCCCCGCTGCCATGGAACGAACCATAGCCAGCCTGCGGAATTTCCAGGCAATCATAGCCCAACATCAGCCCGGTCAGGTAATGGCAGCAGCCACCAGTGCGGTGCGG
Source organism: uncultured Syntrophomonadaceae bacterium (assembly GCA_964563775.1). Lineage (GTDB taxonomy): Bacteria > Bacillota > Syntrophomonadia > Syntrophomonadales > Syntrophomonadaceae > CAZLYH01. The sequence continues at coordinate 13,062 of CAZLYH010000040.1, forward strand.
GAGGCGGACAACCGCGCTACCTTTTTGGCCATGGTCCGGGAGCAGTGCGGCCTTAAAGTTCGCGTCCTGGATGGGGAAGAGGAGGCGGCCTTTAGTTACCAGGCGGTTGTGCAAGCTTTGCGCCTGGCAGCCCCCCCGCTGGTCGTGGATCTGGGTGGTGGCAGCAGCGAATTTGTCTTTGCACCCGGGGAGCCTGAACTAATAGTATCTCTTCCCCTGGGTGCAGTACGCGCTGCCGAAGAGAATTTTGCCTATGCGGAGATGGTCAGGCGCCTGGAGCCGGTGCGGCTGCGCCGCTCTGAATTTGAAGGATCCCCTTTGGTTATGGTAGGGGGGACCGTCACCACTTTGGTGGCCATTGACAAGGCACTGGCTGTTTACCGACCGGAAGAGGTACACGGGCAGGTGCTCACCCGGGAAACGATACGGATACTATACCACCGGCTAATCAACCTGCCTCTGGAAGAACGCCGCCAGCTGGCTGGATTGCAGCCGGAGCGCGCAGATATTATCCCCGCCGGAGCCCTGATCGTACTGGCCATAATGGAAACCCTGGGATTCGAGGAACTGATCGTCAGCGAAAGCGACCTCCTGGAAGGCATGATCTGGTCACTGGCCGGGCAGGAGGGGCGATAGACGCGGATGACACGGATGTAGAGGATGGGACACGGATTTTTTTGACGCTGACGAACGCTGAATGTCGCTGAATGACGCTGATCGGACTGGGGGGATCAGGGGGGGCGATGGACTAGGGGGATGTTTTGGACACAGATAACACGGATTTGATTGGATGGACGCGGATTTATTTTTTGAGGCTGAATGGACATAAACACGGCAACCTTAATAGTTGCTCGACACTTAATATGAGTGCCGGGGAACAAAAGGCAATTTCTTTTGAAGCAGACTAACGCTGATTTATGCAGATAATATCTTACTGAACTCAGAGTTCACAGCCAGAATTAGGCAGCAAGGTTTTATTATACGCTGGAAAGACGGTCAGGATTTTATGTATGATATAAAATGAGAGGTTTTCAAGCGGCTAACTTGAGAACCCCTCTGGCCATCGGGAAGCATACTTCACTTCCTGATGGGGATCGTTTTACAGGTTAAATAGGAAGAAAGGCTAATGTCAACGCATTAGCCTTTCTTCTTAGAGCGATAATCGAGCTACGCGCCCCCTCGTTCCCCCTCCCCCCCAATCCTATCAGCGTCATTCAGCGTAAGTCAGCGTCAAAAAAATAACCGCGTCAATCCACACCCATCCGTGCCCTCCGTGTCTATAGTTCTCCCCCTCCCCCCAATCCTATCAGCGTCATTCAGCGTAAGTCAGCGTCAAAAAAATAACCGCGTCAATCCACACCTATCCGTGTCATCCGCGTCTATCGTCTCCCCCCCTCGCCTCCCCATGGGCAAATCTGTACTTTTTCCGCAGCTAATATGGAAAAAACGGGAAAGAAAAATCAGCGGCCTGCCCCGATTTACAAAATTTACCACATGCCCTTGCTATAATAATTGGACAAACCGTAGCAAGGAGGATAGGCATGCTGGAAAAGGTTGAGATTTACCCTTATCAAAGAATCTCCGATCAGGAAGAAAGTAAACGCCGGTCCAGGCGCATGTCCATCCGGGCCTCGGCCCGAAAATTACGAATTCCGACTCTGCCCGTGCCCGATGTAAAGATGCTGGCCGGGTTGCTTAGTATGGAATATATGTTACTGGCGGTAAGCAGCCTATTGATGGCGCGGGCCTTTGTCCTGGGCGAGCTGTTGCCCTTTGCCTTTGCCTGGGTGGCTGCCTTTGGCAGGGGTGACCGGGCCCGCACCCTACTGGTGGCAATTTTCACCGTAGCAGGCTTTGCCAGTGCTTTGCAGGGGGTGTCCTTCTGGACCAACCTGGGAGCACTAATCGGTCTGGCGGCCATACTGCTCCTGGTAACCGTGCCCGGAGAAAAAAGCTGGTGGGGATATCCCCTCATTATGACGACCGGGCTGTTGGTGGTGAAAACCCTGCTGAACCTCTTTTACCAGTTCAGCTTCTACCAGGAGATGGTGATTGTTTTTGAAGCCATCATTGCCGGGGTACTTACCTTTGTTTTTCTGGTAGCCAGGGATGTCCTGGTGCAAAGAAAGTCCCCCGTCCAATTCGCCTTCGAGGATGTGGCTGCATTTCTGGTGGTGGGAACCGGCCTGATTATGGGGCTTAACGGTATTGAAGTCGGGGGGTTGAGCCTGAGTGGCATACTGTGCCGCCTGGCCGTACTGGTAGCGGCTTTCCTATGGGGTAGTGGCGGCGGAACCATGGTAGGGGTCATTTCCGGTATTATTCCTTCGGTCACTTCCAGTGTTTTTGCACAGAGTCTGGGAATGTTCGCCGTATCAGGGCTCCTGGCGGGTTTGTTCAGAAACTTCGGGCGACTGGGAGTAATCATCGGCTTTACTCTGGGCAGCCTGGCCCTGTCCTTCTTTATAAATGATACCCAGGCTACGCTGATGGGCATCTGGGAAACCGGGGCGGCGGCGCTTCTTTTCATGCTGATTCCCGCCTCCCTGAAAGAACAACTGCCCATTCAATCCCTGGGGCCGATTCGCAGCCTCAAGCCCAATGAACTGGAAAACATTGATTTAAATATCCGCGACAGTGCCAGAAATCGCATTGAACACCTGGCCAATGTATTTGAGGAATTAAGCAGTACGTTTACAGGAGAAGCCAAAGTCCCTAACCGGGTAAATCGCGATGGCTATCTCAATTATCTGTACGACGAAATCTCCAGCGGCTTTTGCCGTAGTTGTTCCCGCTACGCCAACTGCTGGGAGAGGGACTGTTATGCGACTTCCCAGGAAATCCTGGATATTTTTACCCTGGTGGAGAGTGCTGGTGAGGCAAGCTATGAACAATGTCCGGTCGAATTTAGGCGGCGCTGTATTTACGGGCGGGAGATGGTCAATACCATCAACTATCTATTTGACCAGCTGCGTATCAACGAATATTGGGCGGAACAATTACAGGAATCGCGGGACTTGGTAGCCAGGCAGCTGCAGGGAATCAGCCGGGTGGTGAAAAAGCTGGCCGCGGAAATTGACCTGCGTACTGCCGTGGACCTGGACCTGCGGCAGCGCTTGCTGCGGGAAGCACGCTCCCGGCAGGCGAAAATAAGGGATATCACCCCCATTCGCAGCAACTCGGGGCAACTCTATTTGCATGTAGTGATGGATGCCTGCAGCAACCGGCAGCAATGCCAGTTGGAAATAAGTCCGCTTCTATCCGGACTGAGCGGAGAGAAAATGGAGGTATGTGAAAAGCAATGCCCGCGTTTGCCCGGCAAAGGCCAGTGTTCCTTTACCCTGACCCGGGCTTTTGCTTACCGGGTTTTGACCGGAGCCGTACAAGTCGGTAAGGAACAGGTATGCGGCGATAGTTTTACCGTGGCTACCCTCAAGGAAGGCAAGGAACTGGTAGCCCTGAGTGACGGGATGGGCGTGGGGGAAAAAGCCCGTCATGAAAGTCAGGCGGCCGTCCGTCTGCTGGAAAATCTGCTCAGCACCGGTTTTGATCGTGATCTGGCCTTAAAGACCATTAATTCGGTGCTCATCCTCCGCTCTAGCGCGGAAAGCTTTACCACGCTGGACATGCTGATGATTGACCTCTACACGGGAGAACTGGATGTTATCAAGGTGGGGGCGGCCCCCTCCTTTATCAAGCGGGGGCGCAAGGTAGGTGCTCTTACCTCCAACTCTCTGCCCATCGGCATTCTGGAGGAGGTTGATGTTTTCAGTGAAAAGTTGGCGCTCTGCCCGCACGACCTCCTGGTCATGGTTAGCGACGGGGTTCTGGAAGTAGGCGGAGAATCCCACGAAGGGTGGCTGCGCGAATTTCTAACCGACGTAGACGAAAAGGATCCCCAGGTCCTGGCGGAACTCATTATCAACAAAGCCCTGGCCCTGTGCAAAGGCAAGCCCGCCGACGACATGACCGTTTTGTGCATGTATGTCGATTTGAACTAGCCGAGCGGGGGGAGGTTAGACGCGGAGGGTTTTTTCTGACGCTGACTAACGCAGACTTACGCTGAAAGACGCTGATAAGGATCGGATAGGGGGACGGTGGACGCGGATGACGCGGATTATTTTGGATTGACACGGATATTTTTTATGACGCTGACTAACGCAGACTTACGCTGAAAGACGCTGATAAGGGTCGGATAGGGGGACGGTGGACGCGGATAAGAATGGATCAGACACGGAGGGTTTTTTCTGACGCTGACTAACGCAGACTTACGCTGAAAGACGCTGATA
>CAZLYH010000040.1:17450-17946 GCA_964563775.1 uncultured Syntrophomonadaceae bacterium
AGGATCGGATAGGGGGACGGTGGACGCGGATGACGCGGATAGGTATGGATTGACGCGGACAATTATTTTTGACGCTGACTTACGCTGACGGGGGACGCGGATTATTATGATAGGGATTTTTTGATGCTGATTTATGCTGACCGCCTATTATATATAGATAAAGGGATATTAACGGATAATATTAAATAATGGTTTTGCGTGGCTCCATTTGTTTTCTATAAAAGATAATTTTATTATTATTTTTCACTTGCAAAAAGTATCCTGGTTTGGATGCAAAATATTTCGTAGGCCAAGACTTCGCAGGGTGTTTCTACCAGACTTCGTCAACACCCCCTGCCTGCTAATGCATCAAAATAGGGTTCTTGCAGCAGAATCTTATAATCCATTCAGCGTAAGTCAGCGTCAAAAAAAACCGTGGTCCATCCACCCCATCCGCGTCATCCCCGTCAATCCCCCCCTTAACCCCCCCCCCACTCCGCGTCCATCAGCGACCCTC
>CAZLYH010000041.1:0-17501 GCA_964563775.1 uncultured Syntrophomonadaceae bacterium
AGAGGAAATGACAAGGTTGAATATGCCCGATGTAGGCTTCGAAATTCAACTTCACCCGGCTGATCCCGGCCCCCGGGGTGCCGATCGGGTGGAGTTTTTATTTTCACCTAATCCCGGCACACCACCGCGCCCCCTGGGCCAGATTGCTTCCGGCGGGGAAATTTCTCGCTTTGTTCTGGCCCTAAAAACGGCTCTGGCCGAGCATTATGAGATGCCTACTCTGGTTTTCGACGAGATTGATGTCGGGGTGGGAGGTGCTGCTTTGACCAGCATGGCTCGGGAAATTGCCAAGCTGTCCCGGTCCCACCAGGTGATCCTGGTCACGCACTCCGCCCAGGTGGCCAGCTATGCCCGGGTACACTATCAAATAGACAAGACGGTGGCACAAAACCGGACCAGTACGTCAGTACAAAGGCTGGAGGGAGAGGAACGGGTAGAGGAACTGGCCCGCATGCTGGCCGGGGATGAACCTTCCGAGGTTAGCCTCCAGCACGCGCGAGAGATGCTGGAGGAAAGAGGAGAGCACATCGATGGATAAAGATAACCAGGATTATTCCTGATTCCTACGGCTTTAAGAGTTTTCCCACTCCAACAACCTACCGGGACTACCAACCAATCAGTCAGCGTAAGTCAGCGTCAAAAGTATCTTCCGGGGTTAAAACTATAATGTTGTTGCTGGCAGAGCGAGCAAAAAGGCACTAGAAAAGCCCGTTAATGAGGATTGAACGGGCTTTTCGAAAGTAACGCAGATATTTGCTTTTTGACGGTCTGAGCCGGCAGCGGACTGCCGGCACGTATCTGTTAAAACTAGCCGATATTAATGCGATAGGTATCCGGAGCAGATTCCTTGAGCTTGGGCAGGGTGATTCTGAGGATGCCATCGGTATATTCGGCTTTGACGGCTTCGGTATCCACTTCGGCAACGTAGAAGCTACGGCTCATTTTTCCCTGCCTCCGTTCCCGGCGAACATAGTTTTCCCGTTCCTCGTTTACCTCTTCATTCTTTTGAGCAGAAATGGTCAAAGTATTGTCGCGCAGTTCGAGGACAATGTCATCCTTTTTCAGGCCGGGCAATTCGGCTTCCACAATGTACTCAGTAGTGGTTTCCTTGATGTCAGCCCGCATGGAAGGCCCGAAATCCATCAGGTCGTTGCCAAAAAAGTCCCGCATGAATTCCCTTCCCAGCTCACCGACTACCAGCTCCCGCCTTCTCCTGAAAGGTGAAAGTTCAAACATCGCTAAAAACCTCCTTTAGGAAAGTTTATGTTTTTCTGTTCGTCCTTATTATAAAATCAAAGGTCAAACAAAGTCAAATACTTTTTGCCAGTTTTAAGTCATTTTATTATCAGAACCCGCCTAACCGGCTGGGCCTGTATAGTTTGCCTCCTACCGCGCAAGAATATCAGTAAAAAAGCCGGGGGAGTGACATTCATTGCACAGGTTTCGTTCATGGATAGGAATCATTCTGGCAGCGGTTTTGATTGTGGTTTGCCTGACGCCGCAGATGCGGACCGTTTTGACCCTTCCCGATTACCAGAGGATGGTGGTGGGGGAGTCGAGTCATATTAACATAAGCCTTCCCGGGGGAATTGGGGATCGCTTGGTAATGCAGGTTCTGGGGGCGCCCAACAGTGTTTTTAGTTCCCGGGAGGACCCCGCCATTATCGTTAACAAACAAGCGAATGGTTACCGTATTGTTGCCCTCAATCCGGGCAAGGCGAATGTACAACTGAAATTGCTGGGCTATATCCCCGTCAAGTCCATTACGGTGGAAACTTTGCCGACGCGCCGGGTGGTTCCGGGGGGGCACTCCATCGGGGTTCTACTTCAATCCAGGGGGATTATGGTGGTGGGTTTTGCTCCCGTCACTGGTCAGGACGGGAAAAAACTCTATCCGGCTCGTGATGAAGGGATTGAAATTGGTGACCTTATTCTTAAGGCCAATGGTACCAGTGTAAAAACGGAAAACGATCTGGCCCGGGTTATTGATGCCAACGGGGCGGAGGAAAAGGTCAGACTTACCATTAAGCGGCGGGATAATTACCTTACGGTTGCGGTAAAAACTGCGCCCTGTCCAGAAACCGGCCGCAAGCGTATCGGTCTTTACGTACGGGACGGCATTGTTGGCGTAGGAACCCTGACCTTTTGGGATCCCGAATCGAAGCGGTATGCAGCTTTGGGACATATTATTGTTGATGCCGATACCCGCCAGGGCGTAGATGTATTGCAGGGGCGTATCGTGAGCGCATCAGTTCAGACTATTAAGTCGGCCCGCCCGGGACAGCCGGGGGAAAAAATCGGGGTCTTTAATGGTTCGGGACCCATTGAAGGGACTATTGTCCGCAACAGCCCGGCGGGTATTTTTGGCCAGACCAGTGTTGACTTGAGGAATCCTTATGCAGATTATTCATTGGAGGTAGGGTACGCTCACCAGGTTCGGGAGGGCAAGGCGCAAATCTATACTGTGGTCAGTGGGGACCAGATAGAAAAATTCGACGTAACTATTGAAAAGGTTTATCCCGAGCGGCAAAACGGCAAGGGAATGATTATTCGGGTAACTGATCCCCGCCTGTTAAACCTTACCGGAGGAATTGTCCAGGGTATGAGCGGAAGTCCCATTGTACAGGATTCTCGTATAGTTGGTGCAGTGACCCACGTTTTTCTGCACGATCCAGAGCGGGGTTACGGCATTTTTATGGATAACATGATGTCGGAAATGGAAACCTTACCCACCCATACCGGGAGCCGTTCGACAAATCGGGTGGGAGCATAAAAGTAACATCAGGCGGTGGGTAGGCGTTATCTGCCAGCGGTGTCAAGGCGAAATATGTAGCTTGATACAGTCATTTCCATGTATGTTTATGTTAGGGGCTAAGATATTATAGGTTAATTTGGTAGAAAAAAAAAGGAGGAAATGCCCGTTCTACCGTCGAAAAGCGTTAACAATCCAAACAAATAGCGATATTTATTGGGATGAGGGGGAATAATTCTAAATGCTGAGTGAATCCAATCAGATTAAAGTGCTGGTGGCAGACGACAACCGTGAATTCTGTGGAATCCTTAGAGACTATTTTACTAATGAGCCGGACTTCGAAATGATTGACGTATGCACGAATGGAATGGAAGTGCTGGATGTCATGGAGAAGAAGGAGGTCGAGGTCTTAATCCTGGACCTTATCATGCCATACATGGATGGGATCGGGGTTCTGGAAAAACTTAATGAAATGAGCCAGGAAAAGCGCCCTAAAGTTATTATTCTAACAGCCTTTGGCCAGGAGAATATTACTCAGAAGGCGGTGCAACTGGGCGCAGATTATTACATTCTTAAGCCTTTTAACCTGAGGGTTCTGGGAGACCGGGTTCGCCAGGTAGCCAGGGATATTCGCCCGCAAGGCGATAGTTTTAGTAGTGTTTCCAGCATTAGCATTTCACCAGCATCCCCCAAAAACCTGGAAGTAGAAGTCACCAAGGTTATTCACGAGATCGGCGTTCCTGCCCATGTCAAAGGATATCAGTATCTCCGCGACGCTATCATGCTGGTGGTGGAGGAGATTAACTACCTGGGTGCGGTTACCAAAGAACTCTACCCTACTATTGCCCAGAAATATGACACCACTCCCAGCCGCGTGGAAAGGGCCATCCGTCACGCAATAGAACTGGCCTGGGATCGGGGCGACCTTGATAAAATCAACAAGTTTTTTGGCTATACCATTAGTGGGGAGAAGGGCAAACCTACTAATTCCGAATTCATTGCCATTATCGCTGACCGGCTGCGACTGGAAAACAAGGTCAGTTAGTCAAAAAATCACTCCCCTTGTTTCCTGTGAAGCAAGGGGTTTTTTTCTTCTATGCCATAGGAATTTTCATTTGGAGTTATAATGGGTCAGATGGGCAAGTGCCTCTTCTGTCCCTAAAATTGCAATAAGTAAATAGAAGTGCACAAATCTGCGGTAAATAATTGTTTTATCAGACCCCCACCAGAGGCTTTGGTGCAAGTTTCTATTTGCCAGTACTATATGATAATATAGAGTTCGGAATATGCAGGTTCATTGGGAGTGGCTAAATGTACGCTAAAGGTAGGGCCCGCCTTGACCGGCGCACCAAAAATCTGGTCAAGCGCCTGCGGCGGAATGATATAGCAGTTATAGACCATGACGATATCGACGAGGTAGCATCAAACTCACTGATTGACATCCGTCCTCAGGCTATCATTAATACCAGGCCTTCCATTACCGGTCGCTATCCCGCCAAAGGAGCACTGAAAATACTTAAGGCGGGAATCCCCATTTTGGAACTCCCTGACGACTCTATTTTTAACGAGATCAAAGAGGGGACCGCTCTGGAGGTAAAGGACAACCAGGTGTATGCCGGCAAACGCTGCATCTGTACGGGCCAGGAACTGACCCTGGAAGATGTTCATCAGCGTCTGCGGGAGGCCAATGAAAATGTTCGGGGAGAGCTGGATCGCTTTGTAGAAAACACCCTGGAATATGCTAAAAAGGAAAAGGATATTCTCCTGGGCAATCTGGATATTCCTCCTCTGGATACCTATATTTTAAACCGTCACGTTCTCATCGTGGTCAGGGGCAGCAGCTACAAAGAAGATTTAAAGGCCATCAATTCCTATATAGAGGAGGAAAAGCCAGTCCTTATCGGGGTGGATGGAGGAGCCGATGCGCTGCTGGAATTTGGGCTGAAACCGGATATTATCGTGGGCGATATGGATAGCGTGTCTGATGAAGCTCTGCTCTGTGGAGCGGAAATCGTGGTTCATGCCTATGCCAATGGACAGGCTCCGGGAATGGACCGCATTCAGGCTATGAACCTGAAATCGCAGGTCTGCCCCATGCCCGGGACCAGTGAGGATGTGGCCATGGTTCTGGCCTGGGAGTATGGTGCCAGCCTGATTGTGGCGGTGGGAAGTCATTCCAATATGATCGACTTTTTGGAGAAGGGGCGCAAGGGTATGGGCAGTACTTTTTTGGTGCGCTTGAAGGTGGGGTCCATCCTGGTTGATGCCCGGGGTGTAAGTCAGCTCTACAAACAAAGCCTTCATTCACGCTACCTGTTTCAGCTCCTGGTCGCCGCCATGGTTCCCATTGTAATTCTTCTTTGGGTATCTCCGGCTACCCGGCCTTTTTTTCGCCTGCTGCTGTTGCAGGCCAAAATGTTGCTAAACTTCTAGAGGTGGAGAGAAATGATAGATATCAGGTACCATATCGCTTCTATCGTTGCGGTATTCCTGGCCCTGGGACTGGGAATCCTTATTGGCAGCACCATTGTTGGGGATAACCTGCTGGTTGACCAGCAGAAGAAGATGATTGACCGCCTGGAGGAGCAATTTGATGTGCTGCGCAACCGGGAAGAGGCTCTGCTGGCCGACAACGAACACAAGACCAATATAATAAATAATTATGAAAACTACAGCCAGGCCTTATTGCCGATGCTGGTAAAGGATAGGTTGCCCGGCTTTCAGGCGGCCATAGTGGTAACGGGTGATGTGGAGGTACCAGCCAGTCTGCTTAACACGTTGAACAATGCCGGGGCAGCGGTTAGCTCACGAACTGTGGTATTAACCAAGATGGACCTGGAAGAACCGGCCCTGCGCAAAAGGCTGGAGGAATTCTACGGTCTGGAAGCAGGCAGCAAGGCGGATACCATCCGACAATACCTGGCTGCGAGTGTGGCGGCGGTGATCAGCGGCCAGGCTGACGGCGATATAATCCGGTTTTTACAGGACAATGGCCTGGTTAAAATTAGCGGGAATACAGCTGTTGCCGTAAACGGTGTCATTATGGTGGGTGGGGCCAACCAGCTTAGCGCCAATTTTGCGAACAGTTTTGACCTGGCCCTGATTCGTGATTTTAACCGGATGGGAATCCGCGTCTATGGTGTGGAGCCATCCCAGGTGACCTATTCCTACATGGGGGAATACCAGGAGACCGCCATCAGCACGGTTGATAATATTGACCAGAGCACCGGACAGATTTCGCTGGTTTATTCAATGGCGGGAGAGCCGGGGCACTACGGAATAAAGGAGACGGCCCAGAAGTTTATCCCCTCCCTGCCGGTGAATGCGCCGGGAGGTGTCCATTAATATTCCGGTGGGCAGGAGGAAATAGAGTGAACAAAACAATTAGCGTGGTCATACCTGCTTACAACGAAGAAGAGGTTATTGCGGCTACACTGGAGGCGGTAAAAGTCATCACCGGGGTGACCGCGATTATAGTGATGAATGACGGTTCCACCGACGGCACTTCCGGGGTGGCTCGCCGACTGGGCGCCCAGGTGGTGGACCTTTACCCCAACCGGGGGAAAGGTGGAGCTATGAATGCCTCTCTAGCATACATAAACACGGATGTAGTAGTTTTTCTGGATGCTGATCTGGGGTCTTCGGCCCGCGAAGCGGAAAAGCTGCTGCAACCGGTGCTGCAAGAACAATGCGACCTGACTATAGCATCCTTCCCTCCGCCTGCCAAGAAGGGTGGTTTTGGACTGGTCAAAGGAACCGCAGCCCGGGCTATCCGCAAGCGGGGTGGCGGTCAAGCCGTTTCTCCCCTGAGCGGGCAACGGGCCATGACCAGGCAGGCCCTGGACATTCTGGCTCCTTTTAACGAGGGGTATGGGGTGGAGCTGGGAATGACCCTGAAAGCGCTGCAGCATGGCCTGCGGGTAGTGGAAGTTCCTACCGTGATGCGGCATAAGGAGACGGGGCGCAACCTGGAAGGATTTAAACACCGGGGCAGACAGTTCCTCGATGTTGTGCGGGTTTTGGCTGATGCAAGGAGGAAGGGTATTTGACGGTGGTTCTTCCCGTTGTACTGGGTCTGGTAGCGGGAGCAGCAAGTGAATGGGTTATGCTGCGCCTCTTAATCCCCATGCTGGTCGAAAACGGTGCAGTGGGGCGCAATTATCTTGACCGGGAAATTGCGGTAAGTACGGGCATCAGCTTTTCCATGGCGCTCTTCCTGGTCGGAATTGTGTATAGGTTTTTCCCCTGGTACGATGCTTCGTACCATTTGTTTTTACTGGGCCTGGTGACCGTTTCATTGCTCGGTTTTATTGATGACATGCTGGGCAAGAGGGACACGCTGGGCTTTAAGGGACATATCGGAGCTTTGCTGCGGGGCCGGCTGACTACCGGCGGGCTCAAGGCTCTGGGGGGCGGCCTGACCGCCTTCTTTCTGGCTCTGGTCATAGGGGGAACATGGTGGCAGATTCTTTTGAACACCCTGGTCATGGCTCTGTTTACCAATTTGCTCAACCTCTTTGATTTGCGCCCGGGACGAGCGGTAAAGGGGTACTTGCTGTTCCTGTTGCTTATGGTTGCCCTGGCGGGAGGAAAACTGGACTGGTTGCTGGTTGTTCCGCTGTTGGGAGCGGTCCTGGTCTATTTTCCCCTGGATGTGAAAGCCCGGGTGATGATGGGAGACGCTGGATCAAATGTCCTGGGGCTAAGTCTGGGTTACCTGGCCGTTATCAGTTTATCCGACTGGGCTCGCCTGGGACTGCTGTTTTTTTTAATTGCTATTCATCTTTATACGGAGAAATATTCCCTCAGTGAAACCATAGAAAAAGTGGCCGTGCTCAGAGCACTGGACCAGTTGGGAAGGAGCCGTGGGCAGAATGAAAGTTCGTGAACAAAGGCTGGTAGACCTTTTTATCAAACTGGTGCAAACTGATTCGCCTTCCTGGCAGGAAGGCGCTATGCGCGACTTGCTGTGCCAGGAATTCGCTTCCCGTGGGCTTAAGGCTTGGGAAGATGATGCGGCCAGTGTTGTCGGAGGTCAATCAGGAAATCTGTTGGTGAAGATTCCCGGCAATGGTCCAGGTCCGGCACTTCTCTTTGCCGCGCATATGGATACGGTGCAGCCGGGTAGTGGAGTACAAGCGCAAGTGACAGAAGGTATAATCCGCAGTTCCGGTACCACTATCCTGGGATCAGATGATAAAGCAGGGATTGCGGCTCTAATTGAGGCTCTGGATGTGATAATGGAGACCGGGGAGCAGCACCCGCCGCTGGAGTTCCTTTTTACCGTTTGTGAAGAACAAGGTTTGCTGGGTTCCAAAGCTTTTGATTTTTCCCAGCTGGAATCGAAGATAGCCTATGTTCTGGACGCGGGGGGAGCACCCGGGAGTGTGGTGGTGCAGTCTCCCTGCCAGAACGAAATCGCCTATACGGTCATTGGCAAACCAGCTCACGCCGGGATCAATCCCGAAGATGGCATCAATGCCATTCAGGTGGCGGCCCGGGCTCTGGCCGGGATGCCCTGTGGGCGCCTGGACGAGGAAACCACCTGTAATTTCGGTATTATCGAAGGCGGGGTGGCTAGAAATATTGTTCCCGAGCTGTGCCGGATTAAGGGAGAAGCGCGCAGTCATAACCGGGAAAAGCTCGATTTATTGACCGGGCAGCTGGCAGATACCTTCCGTCATCAGGTTAAGGAACAGGGAGCCCGGGCGGAAGTCGAAGTAAAGTTTCTTTACCCGGAAATCAAACTGGACCCACAGGAGGCAGTGGTGACACTGGCCGTAAGGGCGGCAGAGGATATCGGCCTGAAGCCGGCTTTAATTAAAACAGGTGGGGGCAGTGATGCCAGTTTTGTGCATGAAGGCGGTATTCGCTGTGCCAATCTGGGCACGGGCATGAGCAGTGTTCACACCTGTGATGAGTTTATCCGCATACAGGACCTGGTGGATAATGCCCGCTGGGTGCTGGCCATCATCCGCGCTGCTGGGAAGATGGGCGGTGAGGAATAGGTAATGATCGAAATCAAACGAGGGACTATTGTCCAGCAAATCTTTTCCCGGCCGGGCATTGAGGCCTACTGGCTAAAGCTGGGAGAGACGGAGGAAAGGTGTATTGTCTATCCTCATCTGGTAGGGGAAGTGGCACCCGGGGACGAGGTTCTGGTCAATACCACCGCCCAGACTCTGAATCTGGGCAGCGGTGGCTATCATTATGTGATTGCCAACCTGCGTAATCAGGGTTGCCCTCTGCCGCCGGGCGGGCATATTATGAAGCTCCGTTACACGCCGCTGCAGCTAAAGGTCATGAGTGTGGAGGAAGAGGACAGTCCCTATCATGAAATAATGCGTGCTGCCGACAGCCTGGACGGTATTCCGGTGCTGGTGGGTACCCTTCATTCCATGCTGGCCCCGCTGTGTCTGCGTCTGCATGCATGGGGATACCGGGTGGCCTATGTGATGACTGATGGGGCGGCACTACCGGCTCACCTGAGCGAAACGGCGGCTTGGTTAAAAGAAAGTGGCCAACTGCTGGGAACGGTAACCGCAGGGCACGCTTTCGGGGGGGACCTGGAGGCGGTAAATGTATATTCGGGTCTGCTGGCCGCCCGTAAGGTGCTGCAAGCTGATGTCATCGTTGTCTGCATGGGACCGGGTATCGTGGGCACCGGTACCCGCTGGGGTTTCAGCGGGGTGGAGCAAGGGGAGATCTTGAATGCGGCGGAGGCTCTGGGGGGAACGCCGGTAGCGGTTCCTCGCATCAGCTTTGCCGACACTCGCGAGCGTCATCGGGGGATAAGCCATCATACCCTTACCGTGTTAAGCCGGGTATGCCGGGTAAACGCGGTGGTCCCTCTGCCGGAACTGGAAGAGGACAAGATGTCCTGTGTTCTGCAGCAATTGCAGGATGCAGGGTTGTTTTCCCGCCACCACATCTGCCTGGAACCCGTGTATGGCTTTGCTGATTGGCTCAAGGAGCAGCCACGCGATTTTACCACCATGGGCCGGGGTGTAAATGAGGACCGGGAGTTTTTCCTGGCCCTGGGAGCGGCGGCCTGCTCGGCGCGGCGTCTCCTAAAGGGAGAAAAGCTTGCCAGGGTTTGGCCGGCGTGAACCCCCGCAGGGAAGAATAATTTGATCTAATGCCAATGCCACTGCAGGAAATCCCGCAGGGTGGTGCCAGGAGGGTAAGCGGCGCAGAGCCGATAAAGTTCTTCCAGGCTGCCGATAAAGAGCATTGACCTGCGACTCAGGAATAATTGCGCTGTCATAGTTATCACCTCGATGGCAGTTTATGCAGGGGGAGGACAGCTTATGCAGGAGGAGAATAAAATGGAATTCCGGGAGGAAACTCTGAATAGCCGGGAGATATTCCAGGGGCGGATTATAAAGGTAAGGGTGGATACGGTTAAATTGCCGGACGGGGGCAGCAGTACCCGTGAGATTGTGGAGCATGCCCCGGCCGTGGCCATCGTCGCCCTCGATGATGAGCAAAATATCAAGCTGGTCAGGCAGTTTCGCAAACCAGTGGAAAAGATGCTGCTGGAGATACCGGCGGGGATTATGGAACCGGGGGAGGAGCCGCTGGCAAGCGCGCGCCGGGAATTGGAGGAGGAGACCGGTTTTCGTGCCGACCGGTGGGAAAAGATTTTAACCTATTACAGCGCCCCGGGATTTAGTGATGAAGCACTGCATGTTTTCCTGGCCCGGGACCTGAGCAGGGGAACGGCAAGCCCGGATGAAGACGAGTTTTTACAGGTGGTGGAGCTTCCCCTGGAAAAAGCTTACAGTCATATTTTTGACGGTCAAATTGTTGATGGTAAGAGTATTATAGGTATACAGTATGCTTACTGGCATATGGTGAGGGGAAGATAGTTGCGCAAGGTTTATGGGGATCTTCATATTCACGTGGGCAGTGCCGCGGGCAAACCTGTTAAAATAACGGCTTCGCGCCGCCTGGTTGTTCAGCAGGTGCTGGCTGTGGATGCGCCCAGCAAGGGGCTGCAGATGGTGGGCCTGGTTGATGCGGGCAGCCTGCTGGTCTCAGCGGAGC
The DNA here is from genome assembly GCA_964563775.1 of uncultured Syntrophomonadaceae bacterium. Taxonomy (GTDB): domain Bacteria; phylum Bacillota; class Syntrophomonadia; order Syntrophomonadales; family Syntrophomonadaceae; genus CAZLYH01. Next base: position 10,802 of record CAZLYH010000041.1, read on the forward strand.
TGGCCAACCTGGTCAATAATGGTGACCTGATAGAACAGTCCGGGGGAGGCTACTTGGCCCACAACGGTGTTTTGCTAATTCCCGGTTGTGAGGTGGAAAGCCGGGAAGGGGTACATCTGATCCTCTACCTTCCTCACCTGGGCAGTGTAGAACGCTACCAAAAGTATATGCGTAACCGGGTAAAGAACCTGACGCTCTCCACTCAGAAAGCGGCAGTTTCCGCCCCGGAACTGCTTAACCTGGCCTGTCTTCTGGAAGGGGTTTTTTGCCCCGCCCACGCTTTTACCCCGCATAAAGGAATTTACGGGGCCTGCACAGCACGGTTGGCTACCGTTTTTGGGCGCGATTTGGGACAGATTCGAAGCTTGGAATTAGGCCTCAGCGCGGACAGCCAGATGGCAGATATGATATCGGAAACCCGCAGCTTTACATTTCTGTCCAATTCGGATGCCCACTCTTCACCCAATGTGGGCCGGGAGTATAATCTTTTTCGCATGGCGGAGAAGAATTTTACCGAGTTTCGCTATTGTCTGGAAAATGAGGGAGAACGAAGGGTGCTGGGCAATTTCGGTATGGACCCGCGCCTGGGTAAGTACCACCGCACCTATTGTTCCGCTTGTGATTGGATTATTGATGAGCCTCAACCGGTACTGGATTGCCCCCGTTGCGGGACAGACAAGGTGGTTACCGGGGTGTGGGATCGGGTGGTTAGTATTGGCGATAGCTACGAGCCACGCCGCCCGGTAGGTCGACCGCCTTACCATTACCGGGTTCCTCTGCGCGACTTGCCCGGGGTGGGGCCCCGCCTGATAGAGAAAATGCTGGGCTATTTTGGTAATGAAATTAGTGTGCTGGAGGAAGCCAGTATTGATGACTTGGCCCGTCTGGCCGGAGAGCCAGTAGCGAAAATGATAGCTAAAATGCGCCGGGGGCGTTTGGATATCGTCCCGGGAGGTGGAGGAAAGTATGGTAAGGTCCAAAAAAATAATTGTGACATCTGATGCCAGCGGCGCTTGTGACGCAGCGCGCCAGGGTATGCTGGTCATGATAGTGGATGTAATCGATATGTCCACAACCCTGGAAAGTGCCTTGGATGCAGGAGCTTATGCGGTGCTGGGATGCAGCCCTGATTTTACCCGGGCGCCGGTACCGGTCTCTCCGGAAAAGCTGGGGCAGGAAGCCGCCCGTCTGGCCCGAGAGAGTGGCAGCGGCATTGTGGTGGTGGCGGAACCCCGGGTGGGGGAGGAAGAGGAGAGAATCAGCCGCTGTCAGAAAGTTTTGCGAGAAATAGAAAGAGAAAAAGGGCAGATAGAAGCGGTGGTCCCTAATCTGGGGGCAGAGACCCCTCGCCTGGTGGCCATGCGGGATCGGGTAGTGCTGGCGGTGACGGACTCGGGAGGGGTGGCTTTTGATGCGGCTTTCTCCCAGGGAGGCCAGGTCATTACGGGAACGGTGGCCCGGACGCTGGAACAGAAGGGCCTGCAGCCGGCTCTGTCAGCGGTGCGGCGCATTATGGAGAATCTGCGTGATTACCACCGCGGGATTGCCCTGGTGGCGGCCAGCCGGAACTCCCTTGAAGATATCCTGGCAGCCCAGTTTATAAGTAATTTGCTCCTGGAGGAAAGGGAACGGTAGACGAGTGCTGTTACCCAGGCATGAATTAAAGACATTTTCAGTTGGGAAGGAATGTACCGAGGCAATGGTTAGACGCTGATTTATGCACCCAAATAGGGTTTTTGCAGTGGAATCAATGTTAAATTAAAAAACAGATGTGTTTCCGTTTAATAATAGGTGGTGATTTATCAATGAAACCGGTATATGTAATTGGCCATAAGAATCCGGATGTGGATTCCGTTGCTTCTGCGATTGCGTACAAGGTATTTAAACAGAGTACGGATGAAGGGTTGTATGTAGCTGCAGTCCCGGGGGAATTGCGGGATGAAACCCGCTTTATCCTGGAGCGGCTGGAATTTGAACCCCCCATTTTTCTGAAGCATGTGGGAACTACTGTGGATGATTTACTGGATGAAGATGAGATGCTATACATTACCCCCGATATGACCCTGGTGGAACTCTCTAACCTGATGCGCCAGCATAAACTGAAAACGGTCCCGGTTCTGGATGACAAGAAAGGTTTTTTGGGGCTGTTGACCATTGGGGATGTAGCCATGGTATTTATGGAGGAATTGGGGCAGGGGAAGGACATTGAAAACAGCCCGGACAAGCTGCGGCGTATCCTGGAGACCCGGGTGACCGACCTGATGAAAACCCGCGACCTGGTTCTCTTTGTTAAAGATGAACCGGTTCAGGAAGCGCGGACGCAGATGCTGGCGACCCGTTTTCGTAATTACCCGGTGGTCGACGAGAATAACCGCTTTTTGGGTATGATTTCCCGTTACAACCTTTTGCAGATGAAACGCAAGCGTCTTATTCTGGTGGACCATAACGAAAAGAAACAGGCTGTGGACGGAGTGGAAGAGGCAGAGATCCTGGAGATTGTGGATCATCACCGGGTAGGCGACCTGGAGACGATTGTCCCCATCTTTTTTCATAATGAGCCGGTGGGCTCCACCAGTACCCTGGTGGCGGAGCGGTTCCTGAACAGCGGGGTTTACATGGGGCATAACCTGGCCGGTTTACTGCTATCCGGGGTGATTACCGATACCATGATATTTAAATCGCCTACCACTACCGCCAAAGACCGGCGCATTGCCGAGGAATTAAGCCGTCTGTCGGGCCTGGATCCTCTGGACTGGGGAAAACAGGTTTTTGACCAGGCGGTAAACCTGGAACGGCATAGTGATGCCGAGCTTATCGAAGAAGACCTGAAGGAATACCAGGGAGGCAATACGGTTTTCGCTATTTCCCAGGTGGAAACCGTTGATTTAAAACGTTTCAGCCAGCGTCGACAGGGAATCTTAAAGACCATGGGGCAGATGTGCCAGCAGCGCAATTATGCCTTCATGTGTCTGATGGTGACCGATATCCTGGAGGAGGGTACGGAACTGTTGATTGCCGGCGAACGCAGCTCCCTGGCAGAAAAGGCCTTTGGCATCAGTGGCGTGGAGGGAAGTGCTTTCCTGCAAGGAGTCATGTCCCGCAAAAAGCAGGTCGTACCAGTCATCTACGAGGTATTGCGCCAGGAGACCATGGGGTAAAACCGATGGCGAAAAGGTCCGCTTCCGGTACCCAAGGTGCAACGCATGAATACCCGGTGTCAGTTGGCTGCTATGCAAGCAGAATAAATCTATTTGCTGTATATTATTTTGTAATTAACTTGGAAATCAGATAAGTGATTGACAAAACCCAATCAAGTGGGTATATTTATTTGTAATCTAAGATTCCAAAGGCTTTGACGGAGAGAGTACGTTTCAGCCAACGAACGTTTTAGCGAGCCGGGGAGGGTGCAAGCCCGGTACTAGTAGTTTGAAACCGAAAATCACTCCTGAGCTGCGGACCGAACGTATAATCCAGTAGGCTCCGACGGTTTTCCCCCGTCACCGGGAACGCATATGATGGTATGTTGTACTAATGGGTGGTATAGCGAATGTCTTTCAGGCTTTCGTCCCTTTATGGGACGAAAGCCTTTTTAGTATATCAACATAATGACTGGAGGGAAAAGCAATGGCAACCAATGACATGGTAGAAATCCGCTGGCACGGCCGGGGCGGACAGGGAGCCAAGATGGCCTGTATGCTGTTGGCGGATGTGGCTGCGTTGCAAGGGAAATTCGTGCAGGGATTCCCGGAGTATGGACCAGAACGCATGGGAGCCCCTATTACCGCTTATAATCGCATCAGTGAAAAAAGGTGCAGTATTCATTCCAACATTTATTATCCGGACTATGTGGTCGTGGTAGATGAAACTCTGCTGGACAGCGTCGACGTTGCCGGGGGACTGAAAGAGGGCGGGGCCATAATTATTAACACTCCCAGCTCGCCCCGGGAGATGCGTCCCCGGCTGCCGGGATGGACCGGAAAAGTCTGTACCATAGATGCCCGCCGCATTTCGGAAGAGACCCTGGGCAGATACTTTCCGAATACCCCTATGCTGGCGGCTGTGGTTAAGGTGAGCGGAGTTTTGGAAACCGAGTGTTTTTTAGCAAGTATAGAAGAATCCTTTCAGCATAAATTTGCCGCCAAGCCGCAGGTTATTGAGGGGAACATGGCCACATTGAAAAGATCCCTGGGGGAGGTGCAGGTAGGATGATTCATGCGAAGGATATCAACGAAAATACCCCCTGGCAGGATCTCACCCCCGGCGGGGAGATCTACGAACCGGGGACTGCACGGGCCTTCAATACGGGTACCTGGCGGACTGACACGCCCATTTTTCACGAGGAAGCATGTAAACACTGTATGCTTTGTGTTCCCTTCTGCCCGGACAGTGCTATTCCGGTGAAGGACGGGAAACGTCTGGATTTCGATTACATGCACTGCAAGGGCTGCGGCATCTGTGTGGAAGTGTGTCCCTTCCCGGCGATTACCATGGTATCTGGAGGTGCGGTCGAATGAGAAAGCCGCTTTCTGGCAACGAGGCTGTAGCTTATGCTATGAAGCAGATAAATCCTGATGTGATGGGCGCGTTCCCGATCACGCCCTCCACCGAGATTCCTGAATACTTTGCTGGTTATGTGGCCAACGGCGAGGTCAATACTGAATATGTAGCCGTGGAGTCTGAGCACAGTTCCATGTCGGTGTGCATTGCGGCGCAAGCGGCTGGAGCCAGATCGGTCTGTGCTACTTCATCCTGCGGATTGGCACTGATGTATGAGCTGCTGTACGTGGCGGCTTCATGCCGTCTGCCCATAACCCTGGCCTGCGTCAACCGGGCTCTTTCCGGGCCTATTAACATAAACCATGACTACTCCGACTCCATGGGCGCCCGTGATTCCGGCTGGATTCAAATCTATGCCGAGAATAATCAGGAGGCCTACGATAATTTTATTATGGCCATGCCTATCGGCGAGACCCCCGGCGTGCGCTTACCGGTGATGACCTGTATGGATGGCTTCATTACCAGTCATGCCGTAGAAAATATAGAACTTTTGGAGACTGATGTTGTGCGCCAGTTTATCGGGGAATATAACCCGGAAAACTATCTGCTCAAAAAGGAAAATCCGCTGGCGGTGGGACCCTACGATTTGAGTCCCTATTACATGGAGCATAAGGTTCAGGAGGCGGAGGCGATGAAGGCGGCCAAGGCCCGCATACTGGAGGTGGCCGCGGAGTTTGAAAGGCTTTCCGGTCGGCGCTATGGACTTTTTGAAGAATACCGTATGGACGATGCAGAGCTGGCGCTGGTTTTGATCGGCTCTACTGCCGGAACGGCCAAAGCAGCTGTCGACAAGCTGCGGGAAGATGGGGTCAAGGCCGGGCTCATTAAAATCAGAGTATTTCGTCCCTTCCCAGGGGAGGAACTGGCCAAGGTTCTGGCCGGCACCAGAGCGGTGGCCGTCATGGATAAATCGGAGGGCTTTTCCGCCAACGGGGGCCCTTTATTTGCCGAGACCCGCAGTGCTTTATATGATTTGCAGGAACGGCCTTATATGATTAATATCGTTTACGGTCTGGGCGGCCGTGATCTAAAGGTTGAGGATGTGGAAAAAGTGTTTGGCCGGCTGGCGGATATTGCGGTGACCGGTGAGACCCACCCGGTATATACCCATATGGGGCAGAGGTCAAAGGAGGAGATGGCATGAGCTCGGTATATAACCTGAAACGAGAAGTAGAAAAACCGGTACGTCTCACCGGAGGGCACAGGCTTTGTGCCGGTTGCGGTGCCGGGGTCGTGGTGTCCGGGGTTCTGCGGGCTCTGGATAAAGAGGACCGGGCCGTAGTGGTTAATGCCACCAGTTGCCTGCAGGTCTCCACCTTTATGTACCCTTACACTGCCTATATGGACAGCTACATTCACTCTGCTTTTGAAAACTCCGCGGCTACCTGCGCCGGGGTGGAAGCAGCCTATAACGCTTTGCAGCGCCGCGGCAAGGTGGACGGAAACGTCAAGTTCATCACTTTTGCCGGTGACGGCGGCACCTATGATATAGGGTTTCAATCCCTGTCCGGCGCGATGGAACGCGGTCATGACATGGTCTACGTCTGTTATGACAACGAGGCCTACATGAACACCGGCATCCAGCGTTCATCTTCGACGCCGCGTTTTGCGCGTACGACTACCTCGCCGATAGGTTCTGTGGGGCAGGGTAAAAAACAGAATAAAAAGGATCTGACGGAGATTTTGGTGGCTCACGATATCCCTTATGTGGCTCAGACTGCCCCTATGGGCAATTTCAAGGATCTGCACACCAAGTCGCATAAAGCCATTTATACTGAAGGCCCTTGCTTTTTGAACGTATTGGCCCCCTGTCCCAGGGGGTGGGACTATCCCATGGCCAAACTGGCGGAGATCATAAAGCTGGCGGTGGAGACCTGCGTCTGGCCCCTTTTTGAGGTAGAGGAGGGAGTATGGCGCCTAAACTATATCCCGAAGAAAAGGCTGCCCGTGGAAGATTTTCTCCGCCCTCAGGGCAGATTCCGCCATATGTTCCGCAAAGGCAATGAGTGGATGATTGCAGAAGCGCAGAGTTACGTGGATCGCAAATGGGAACGCTTGCTGGAGCGTACCGGTTCTTAAACTTAAGCTTGATTCTGCTGCAAAAAGTAATACTGTCCTGGTTTGGATGCATAAATATTCCGTC
>CAZLYH010000042.1:0-17003 GCA_964563775.1 uncultured Syntrophomonadaceae bacterium
GAGCGCAGTGCTCAACTGTTCAACCCTGATCTGTATTACGGCGACAATAACGGCCATTTTACCTGGAAGGAGATGGCGGAACGAGTAGAAACCATTGCCAGCGCATTACTGGCCCTGGGCCTGGAAAAGAAAGACCGGGTGGCTATCGCCGCCCGCAACAGTCCCTACTGGACTCAGGTGGATGCAGCCGTTATTAATTGTGGGGGCGTTCTCGTCACTATCTATCCCACTTTATCCACCCAGGAAATGTCCTATATTGCCAACGATTCCAGCAGCCGATACCTTTTTGTGGGCAGCGAGGATGTCCTTAACCGCATTCTGCCCGCGCTGCCCAGCATACCTTCCCTGGAAAAGGTTATTGTCATGGATATGCAGTACCAGAGCAAGCACGAGCAAGTCATCTCCCTGAGTCAGTTTATGGAACTGGGGCAGCATTCCCGGGCGGCAAATCAGGAACTCTACCAGCAGCGCTGGCAGGGAAATAAAATGGAGGACTGGGCTACTATACTTTATACTTCCGGTACCACCGGAAACAGCAAAGGCGTCATACTGTCCCACCACTCACTATCCTCGCGAATGGACGGTACCTACCGCTACTTTAAACGGGTCGGGCATCCCATTAATGCAGAAGACCGCACCCTTTCCTTTCTACCCCTGGCTCATATCTTTGACCGTGGCTGCAGCCAGTGGGCTGCCATTTGGGTGGGCGCCAGCATTGCCTATGCGGACAGTCCCGCCACCCTTTTAGCCGACCTGCTTAAATACAACCCCACCTGGTTTTCGTGCGTCCCCCGACTTTATGAAAAGATATATATACAATTTCAACAACAGATCATGTCCAGCCCCGTGAAAGCCGGGCTATTTCAATGGGCACTGGGGGTAGGGGAAAAAGCCCTGGAGTATCGCTGCGACCAACATGGGCGCTTGGATATGCGCGCCGAATTCGACCTAAAGTCCCGCTTACCCCTGGGGCTGCGAATGCAATATTCCCTGGCCGATCGGCTCTTTGCCCGGGTAAGGGCCTTATTTGGCCAGCGTTTTCGCTTTGCTTTTTCGGCCAGTGCCGGCATCTCCCCCGAGCTCCTAAAATTCTTTTATATCATGGGTCTGGCAGTACTAGAAGGCTACGGCCTTACTGAAACCACCAGTGCCTGTACCTATAATCCCATGTTTGCTGCTAAACCAGGTACAGTAGGTCCCCAGGCCAACGACGCCCTGAGCAGGGCAGCTGCGGATGGAGAGCTGGAAATATCCGGCGCAGGAATGTTTGTAGGCTATCTGAACAAACCGGAAGAAGACCAGGCCGCCTTTACCGAAGACGGCTGGTTTCGAACCGGTGATATTGTGGAAGTAGATGAAACGGGCTACTATCGGATTGTTGACCGGAAAAAGGCCATTATTTGCCTGGCGACGGGCAAGAATGTGGCCCCGGCCAAGATAGAGTCTTTATTTGCTACCAGCCCGGTAGTGGAGCAGATCTTTGCGGCCGGCGATGAAAAACCCTTTACATCCGCCCTGATTGTGCCAAACTTTAGCTATTTTATAGAATTATTCCGGCGCCAGGGGATAAAATACGATGAGTCGCAGCTAGCCTATTCCGAGATAGCGGGTGCCCAGCTCTGCGTACAAGTAGGAGAGGACTTTATATCCCAGCCCGATCTTCAGCAAAAAATAGCCGAAGCGGTGGAAATCGCCAATCGACAACTGGAGGACTTCGAAGCCATTAAAAAATATACGATCATCGCCCGTCGTTTTACTGAAGACAACGGTGAACTAACCCCCACCCAGAAGACCAAAAAAAGAGTCATCCTCGAACACTACCGGGAAACCATTAATTCATTGTATTCTTGAGACATAATACCAGGCCGGTCCTCTTGTTTTTACTTCCTTTGGCCAAAAGAGAACCGGCCCTTTATTTTACTGACTATGCTGTTTATCATCGGCTTTAGAATCAACCATGAGAACCGTCCCTATGGTTGACCTCATCGGCTTCAAAATCAACCACGAGAACCGTCCCTATGGTTGCTGAGAACCGTCCCTATGGTTGAGAAAGTTGGCGATGTTTTGGGCAGTCTTTTCCATCAGGGTACGGCGTGCTTCCTGGCTAGCCCAAGCAATATGGGGAGTAATGAACAGGCGCTCCTTTTCCCGGACCTTGAGCAGTGGGTTCTCAGGGCTGATGGGTTCCCGTTCCAGCACGTCCAGACCCGCCGCTGCGAGCAGGCCCTCGTCCAATATCCTGGCCAGATCAGCTTCATTGACAATGCCCCCGCGTCCCAGGTTGAGCAGAATGGCGTGAGGCTTCATTAACCGCAGACGCTGGTAATGAAGCAGGTTTTGGGTGCGCTCGTTGAGAGGTGCATGGATGGATACCACATCAGCCTGCTGCAATAGCTCCTCCAATTCCACCCGGGTATAGTCGGGATTATAATTGGCTCCGGAAGTGGAATAATAAATGACCCGACAGCCAAATTCCCGAGCGACGTTGGCCACCGCCCGCCCAATCGTTCCCAGCCCGATAATTCCCCAGGTTTTTCCGTAAAGTTCCCAAAAGGAACGGTCCAGATGGGTAAAAATTTTGCTGTTGGCATACTGTCCCGACTTTACGTAATGATCATAGTAGCCCGGAGACTGCAAAAGGTAAAACAACATGGCAAAGGTATGCTGCACCACGCTGCGGGTGGAGTAACCGGCCACATTGCTGACCGTAATGCCATGAGCCTGGGCGTACTCCAGATCAATATTGTTGGTGCCGGTGGCCGTAACGCAGATCAACTTGACCTGCGGGGCCTGCTGTAAAACGGCCTTATCCAAGACCACCTTGTTGGTAATAACGATATCCCGATCGCGGATGCGCTCTACTACTTCATCCCTGGCAGTGGTGGCGTAAACCGCCAGCTCACCGAACTGCTGCAAACTCCCCAGATCAATATCATCTCCCAAGGTGCAGGCATCGAGAATACACAGCTTTGGCAAATCAAAAACAACCCTTCTCTATTATTGTTGTTGTGTGTTGACCAAGTAACCATACCGCCAGGAAGTATCGTTTTTCTCTTATTTATGCCTTCCGTTTCAAAACAGAAGGACCGTGTCCCCAATTTTTATACGAAGTGGCGGATGATGTTGTTTCGGTCGCCGTACATGAAGTCGATGATGGGGATTTCTATGAGGGTATAGGCACCGGGCTTTTGCTTAAGGGAAGCCCGGGCGGAAGCTACCATCACCTGCGCGGTTAGAGCCGGGTTGTTTATTTTCATGGAAAAGCGCAGCATTTGGTTATGGGTCAACCCGGAGACGCCTTTTCTTTCCATATCAACGCCATGTCCCATATCGATCAGTTGGCTGACATCAGCTACCTCAAAAACATGGGTTTCATCCTTCACGAAATAGGGATCCGACTTGATGGCTTTTTCAACCTCCGCGAAATTTGCTCCCGGTTGTAATTGCACATAAACCATCCGCCGATGAACGCCAGTGCCCAGAGGGATGGTCATGGACAGGGCATCTTCCACACCCGGCAGGGAACGAACGGCCACGGAGTGTCCCATACTCATACCGGGGCCAAAATTGGTGTAAGTTATACCCCGGGGGGCCATAAACTCCAACATACAGCGAATCATGGAATCAGTCCCCGGATCCCATCCCGCCGAAACCACCGCGACTGCGTGGTTGGTCATCGCCACTTCCTGCAGCTCCAGCCGAAGCTCGGCCAGTTGGTCGTGAATATCGTAGCAATCCACTGTATTGATGCCCATACCCAGAGCTGCCCGGGCCACATCCGGTACGGTGCGGGAAGGTGTGCATAACAAGGCCACCTGCACCCCCGTCAATTCCTGCAGCGAATTGACCATAGGTATGCCCCGAGCAGCCAGCAGTCGGCGGCTGCTTTCAGAAAAGGGCTGTTGGACCACGCCCACCAGTTCCATATCCGGGGCTGCCTGGGCAGCTTCCACCGCGAATTTGCCGACATTCCCATATCCAACTATTGCTATTCTAATCTTTTCGCTCATCGCCGCCTCCATCAATTAGGTTTTCCCTGTCATTATACAATAATGAAAAAGAAAGGCGGAGTTGTATACTGTGGACACTAAAAAGCCACCTGGTGATCTATGATTTCCTGATAAATCTGCTTGTCCAAGGGCACGTACTCACCGCAGCGCGGGTCCAGGAAATACAGAGGGTCAGTGATCTTATCCGGATCAAAACCTTCCTGCTGGAGGCGGGTTTTAACCTGTTTAAAGCTGTTGGTGGCATCTATCTCATCCCGCAAGCGTACAAAATAGGGACGGGCATAGACCGGCAGATTGGCAAGAACAAAAGCGGCCAAAGCCTGCCAATCCATCTGGTAGTCCGGCTGCAGCTTCAAAGCCACCATGCCGCAGCGTCCTTCTGCCCCTGGCACCTGCACACCGTAAACGTTGCTGTCTTCGATATGGCCAAACTGGTTGAGGATATCAGCCACTTCATTGGTAGCTACATTTTCTCCTTTCCAGCGGAAGGTGTCTCCCAATCGGTCAACAAAGGACACATAATCCCTGGGATGCAATTTAACCAGGTCGCTGCTGTTAAAATACTGGTCACCCTTTTTGAAGACATCACGCATTATCTTGGCTTCGGTGGCCTCGGGATTATTCACATAGCCGGCAAACTTGGCCCGCTGGTTGATTTCGCACAGTAAAAGCCCGGTTTCTCCCGGCTGGCACTTTACCGGTATTCCCCGGGAATCACAGACAATTTGTTCATTTTCGATGTCATAGCAAACCACTTCTCCAATACGGGTGCCAATCACGTTCAAGCCCCCCATCATTCCGGGGATCTGCTTCAGGTTGATGATACGGGCTACGCCTTCGGTAGCTCCATATACTTCGATAATGCGCTTGATGCCGAAGCGGTTTTTAAAATCCATCCAGTAGTCGCCCCGCATACCATTGCCCAGAATATATTCCAGGGGACTGTCCCGGTCATCAGGTTGAGGCGGTTGATTGTTGAGATAACGGCACAGCTCACCGATATAGATAAAATGAGAGGCCCGGTATTTGCGAATATCATTCCAAAAATTGCGCGCCGAAAATTTGCGCCGCAGGGCAAAGGTACTGCCGTGTACCAGGAAGGAGGAGAAAGCGATGTTAATTCCACTGTTATGATAAAGGGGCAGACAATTATAGAGAATATCGCCGGGAGTCATCATCAAACCCAGTCCCCCCGAACCATACCCCAGCATAAACCAGTTGTGGTGCTTGCTGGCCGTGGCCTTCGGATAACCTGTAGTTCCTGAGGTATAAATGTAGACCAGGGTGTCATCGGTAGTTATACCAGCGGTAGTGCCCGGATTAGTCACCGGCATGTCACGCAGCAAGGCATTCAGGTCTTCAACCTCCTTAGCCTCTATGGATTGACCGTCATCCTCCACAAATACTGTGCCCGGGTTACGGAATACCACATCGGCTCTTACCTCTGCGAAAGCGGGCAGCAGTTCATTTCCGATTATGATGGCCTGGGCGCTGCAAATGTTAATAGCATGACTGAGCACCTTGCCTCTAACTCCGGTGTTGACCAGAGATACAATGATGCCCAGCTTGGCCAGCCCGGCTACAGCAATTAAGTATTCCGGCCGGTTTTCCATCAACAGGGCTACTACATCGCCTTTCTTAAAACCCCGCTGCTGGAACAGATGGGCATAGCGATTGGCGGATTCATTGAATTCCCGGTAACTTATCACCCGGTCTTCGTAGAGAATGGCTGCCTGGGTAGGATTCTTGCGGGCCTGTTTTTCCAACACGGAACCCAGGGACATCTTTTTTGGGTTTTTTAGGCTAAGCAGCATCTTGACTGCTTCCATTTTTGACCACTGCCGACTGAGAGCTGTCATAGCAAAACCTCCTCACCAAACATGGTTGCCCCCCGTACTTTTAAAACGCTCATAATACATCTCTAGATATTGTCTTTGTATATTAATTCCTTGCTTAGCCCGGTTTTCCTTCCCGTATGTCTACTAGGAATAGCCTTGCCGGTACAGTATAATATTGGCAGTCTGGATTTTTAGAGAGGAAGGAAAACATTGATAATTGGCATTGATATTGATAACACCATTACCCATACTACAGAAATGATCATGCATTACGCCCGGATTTTCGGTGAGCAGCGGCAGCTTAATACCGTACCGGATCCCAGCTATTACTATCTGGAAGATGCACTGGGTTGGGACCAGGAAACGGCGGATCTTTTCCTTAATACCCATCTGGGAAAGATATATCGGGAAATGCAGCCCAAAGAACAGGCCGCAGAGGTCATTCGCCAGTTGAAGGATGAACACGACTTGCTGCTTATCACGTCTCGCAATCGGCATTTTCCCGAGGTAGAGCAGATCACCATGGACTGGCTGAAGTACAACCATATTGTCTATGACCGCCTTATCCTCAACAGTACTTCCAATATGCACTTTTTCAGCAAACTGGAGGTGTGCCAGGAGAACGGCGTAGAAGTGATGATCGAGGATCACCATGAATTGGCCAGGGAACTAAGTCAGTTAATACCGGTTATTGTTTTTGACTATCCATACAACCGCCACCTGGAATCAGATAACATCATTCGGGTAAGCCACTGGAATGAAGTCATGCAGTGGATAAACAAACTGGACAGTAAAAACCCGTAAAAAAAAGACGGTTCATTGCGCTACAAGGTCGCAGTAAACCGTCTTATGTCTCTCTTTACTTATGTTTGCTAAGCGTCAAAGGTCACTGTTATGGTGGTGTTATCACGCTTGGAAGCAGCGAAGATATGCGCCAGCAACTCTTTGACAACCGAAGCATTGCCCTGAATCCGCATCTCACACATGTCCTGTGAAGTACTATCGGTTTGCATGCCCGCCTCTGGCACCATTACATCCTGATTATTTTTCTGAGCGGAGCGGCGTTCAGTTTTTTCACTTTGCTTGCCGGTATTGGACTGGCTCTGTTTTCGCTGGCGGATAGGAACCCCTAATTCCTTCATAATAGTGTACAGGTTATCCCGCGATATATCCCAGGCTTCCAAAATCTTTTTCACGCCGTTGGCTTCCTTAAGCTGCAACAATATTTCTGCCTGCCTGGTCGGTGGCATACCTGCAAATTCCTGATAAGATATCATTTTCAGCCCTCCTGTATTCTTAAACTGCTTTAATTATTTGTCATTAACGCAATTATTAAACCTAAATTAAGGAATTTGTTAAGGGAAAAATGGGGTTAAGAAGGGGCGCGAAATTAATACCTAAGGCAGGCATGGGGACGGTTCCCGTGCCTGTGTTGATAAAAAAAGCAGGCACGGGAACCGTCCCCATGCCTGCTTTAGGTTATCGTCTAGTAATCGAATGCACACAGAGGAATATCCAGGGCTGATGTATCGCCTTCCTTGACGATGTCAGCAATGGTCCAAACCTGCGGCACAACGTTATTTAAGAAATAGCGAGCCGAGTACACTTTGCCAACATAGAAATCATAATCGAAATGATCCGCTCCCAGCTCCTCGGCCCGTTTTTGGGCGATAAGGGCCTGTTCCAGGATACACCAGGCACCGAACAACATAGACGTAGCAGTAAGAATACGGCGGGAATACAGAGGCATCATGCCGTACTTGCCGGAACCGAAATAGCCACCGATGGCCATTTGTATCTCGGCCAGGGCCTGCGTCGCTTTGCCGAACTTCTCGAATTCCTTCTCAAAGCCCGGTGCATTCTTATTGGCTTCGTAGAAATCCTGCACCTGCTTGAACCACTTGGCATATACCGAACCCTTTTTCATGGTCCATTTGCGGCCGATTAAGTCTAAGGACTGGATGAAGTTGGTGCCTTCCCAGATGGAATAAATCTTAACATCGCGGGCAATCTGGGCCACCGGGTATTCTTCACAATAACCATAACCACCATAAGCCTGTATGGCTTCTCCAATCAGCCACCACGCTTCATCAGTGGGATAAGCTTTGCACAGCGGAGTAACCACTTCGATAAAATCGTTGGCTTCCTGCCGCTTTTCCGGATCAGGATCTTTGTAGCGAATATCAAACATGAAATAGGTCTTCAAAATCATGGCCCGGAATACCTCCACATGGGCTTTGCCTTGCAAGAGGGTGCGGCGGATATCTTCATGATTGATAATGGTAATCCGCTCACCCTTGGGGTTAGTCAGCGGCCGTCCCTGCACCCTTTCCTTGGTATATTCGCGGGCATTGTAATTAGCGTTGGCGGCACAGGCCAAACCCAGCAAGCCAGTGCCCAGACGGGCATAATTCATGCACTGGAACATCTGTGACATGCCCTGGCCCTTGCCATCTTCGCCTGGAGGGTCACCCAGCAACCAGCCGCGGCAGTTATTGTTTTCACCCATGGCCAGTGCTGCGGTGATTGAACCAAACTGCCCCATTTTATGTTCAATACCGGTGGTCTGTACATCGTTGTCAGTAAGACTGCCATCTGGATTTACCCACAGCTTGGGCACCGCAAACAGGGAAATACCACCAGTTCCAGGCCGGGCGCCTTCGACCCGGGCTAGGTACAGGTGGATAATGTTCTCGGTAAAATCGTTGTCGCCACCGGTAATAAATATCTTGTTGCCCTTGATTTTGTATACTCCCGGCTCATCAGTAGGGTAGGCCTTGGACAAAATATCCCCCACGTCAGAACCTGCCGTGGGCTCAGTCAGGCACATAGTACCCGCCCAGGTTCCATCCATCATTTTAGGCAAAAACATCTCTTTGATTTTTTCCGACCCGAAGGCCTGGATCAGTTCAGCAGCACCAGTGGTCAAACCAATGAAAGGCATGAAAGCGGGGTTGGCAGCGGACAACATTTCCTGACACATGGCGAAAAGAACATTGGGCATAGTCATGGCGTCTTCGCCGTCATCGATATTGGCAGTGCCCCAGCCATCTTCCTGCAATTTGTGGAAAAGGCCTCCAAAGCTGGGCGGAGTGGTTACCTTGCCATCGTTAAACGTACAGGGATTGGCATTGCCATCTTCGTTGGTAGGTTCGACCAGGTCTTTACACATCTTGCGGAAGGGTTCCAAAACCGATTTGACTTCCTCTTTGGAATAATAATCCGCAAACTCCTTATAAGAAAAAACTGTTTCCGTAGGAAGCCATTCCTGGGCTATGAATTCAAAATCTCGCGTGTTAAGGTAGGCAAAATTAGCCGACATTCTCAATACCCCCCAAATTCAGGAACCGTATCTTACCGGTCCTTATCTCTATTTCAGGATTTCCTAGTCTGAATCCCTCGGCGCATTCTGGTTGCCCACCTCCCTACAGAATACGCCTTATTTTATACCCGTATTATGCATGTTGGGAAATTCGCTATTAGAAATTATAGCATATTCAGATATTTCTTATAGCGTAATTTCAAACCATATAAACAAAGTTAACCGCGCATAAAATCCTGGCAGGAAAAAAACACCCCTCCCAAGGATTACCAACCGGAGGGGTGCAGGGGTTGCGTTTCTGATCTGATTAAACCTAGTCGGTGGGGTTTTCACTGCGTATGCCTATTTCCGTTTCCGCAGCAATACATTCCGGGGTGGCGTTCGTCCCTTCATCCAATAAGCCTAGTAAATCATCGTGATGGGCACTTTTAGCCAAAATAAAAAGAATATCTTTAGGCTTAATACGCGTATCACCCCGAGGAGTTACAATTTCTTCTTGTCTTACAATGGCAGTTACCAGACTTTCCTGGGGCAGGGGAATATCTTGCAGGCTTTGGTTTATCAGCCAGGAATCCTTATCGACGCTGTATTCCAACAATTCACTCTGGGTCTCCTGTAACGCGATTAACTCGAATGAATAGGGGGAACGGGGTTTAGTTCCTGCGAAGAGACCCAGCTTTTTAGCTACTACATCAATAGTTGAGCCCTGAATCAAGGCCGAAAGTAAAACCACAAAGAAGACTACATTAAAGTAATAACTGCCACCTTCCAACCCAGCCACAAAGGGATAGGTCGCCAACACAATCGGGATGGCACCCTTAACCCCGCCCCAACAAAGAAAGATTTTTTCTTTGAAAGTATACTTCCAAAAAACTGTGCATAAGAAAACGGCTACCGGACGCGCCACGAAGGTCAAAATGGCGGCGATGATGAGCCCGTGCTGCCAGTTGTTGAGGAGATTGGAGGGGAAAACCAGCAGTCCCAGCATTAAGAACAACATCACATGACTGAAAGTTGACAAACCTTCCATAAATCTGGTGATACCTTGTTTATAAACGAACTCGGCATTACCCAGATAGCAACCGGCGATAAACACGGCCAAGAACCCGTTGGTATTCAACTCATCGGCCAAACTGTAGCTTAAGAAACATACCGCCAGGATCAGGACATAATAAAAACCACCTGAATCAAGCTGCATCCGGTTGAACAAATAGGGCGCTATTTTTCCCACCAGAAAACCGATCGCCAACCCGGCAATAATCTGCCAGAGCAGATTAATTAAAAAATACTGCGGGTTGGGAATTCCCCCCTGAATAAAGCTAATAATAGCCACCGTTAAAATAATGGCCATGGGATCGTTGGAAGCCGATTCCACTTCCAGAGTAGCGGCAGTTTTCGGCTGTATATTCTTATCGCGGAAAATAGCAAATACCGCTGCCGCATCCGTAGAAGATACAATCGCCCCGATAAGAATGGCAGATTCCAGCGGCAGTCCAATAAGATAGTGAGATAATAGTCCGAGGGTTACAGCTGTAATAATGATGCCCAGCGTTGCCAGAGTAAACGCCGGTTGGAATGCCAGCTTTAACAATCCTTTTTTAGTACTGAACCCGCCTTCAAAGAGGATAATAATCATGAAGGCAATAGCAATTTGCTGGGCCAGAACCGGATTATCAAAATAGATCAGATTAAGGCCGTCACTACCGAAGATCATGCCCAGGGCAAGGAATATAACCAAGCCCGGGATTCCAAAACGTGCCGATATTTTGGTTGAAAAAGTAGCGATCAATAATAAAACAGCTAATATAAGTAGCATTATTCCTCCCTTCCTGTAACCGTCTCGTGTCTCTCTCTCATCATATTAAAGGATTCCCTAACAGTTTCAATACTTTGCAGGGCAAGTCCTGCCCCAAGCCAGACATGCTGTTTCTGAGATCAAAGATCCTGCTTGTACATAGCAGGATCTTTTGGATAGGATCGCCTTTATGTGGAATAAAATGTTATGCTGTATACTAATATGGAAGGTGTTGAAGATAGGATTCGATCTTCTAATAGAGAACGCCGTAGGAAACTGCGGACAAAAGACAGCATAAAATGCCAAAGGACGAGAGGGAAGATGAGGGGGAAATAGTAATGTGGAAAATCGGGGAGCTTAAATCAAAGGCCCAGCCCCGGAAGAAAAAGACCCATTTGGCTGGTACTTTTAAGGGGCGGTCTTTATGTATCGCCACCCCACATTGACGTACGTAATAACGTATGCTATGTTAAGCATACGGAGGTGATTACATTGGACAGCATTAACATAACAACTGCCCGGCAAAACTTGTATAAGCTTGTAAACGAAATAAACAAGTCCCATCGCCCGGTGCTTATTACCGGAAAAAGCGCCAACGCTGTTCTTTTATCAGCCGAAGATTGGAGCGCCATTCAGGAGACTCTATATCTTACTTCCATCCCCGGCATGATTGAAAGCATAAAGGAAGGTGTAAATACCCCGATTGAAGAGTGTATTTCCGCCGATGAGATAGATTGGTAGTGTACCGGGTGGTCTTAACCAAATCAGCCCAAAAGGATCAAGCCAAATTGAAAGCGGCGGGTTTGTCAGCAAAAGCTAAAGAACTGGTTGATATTTTGGCAGCAGACCCCTATCAGACCCCCCCGCCCTATGAAAAACTCCTCGGTAACCTGTCAGGCCTCTATTCGCGCCGCATCAATATTCACCATCGCCTGGTTTACGAAATAAACGAAGAAATACAGGTAGTTAAGGTGCTCAGAATGTGGACCCACTATGATTAGCCTGCTTCGCAACCGTTCCTTCAGACGCTTGCATACTCTTGCCATCTACGGCTTCCCCTTTACCTGCAGACAGGCTTATATTAAAAACCTTTCTTGACAAAATCGCATCCAGATATTAGAAGTAGTGTTTTATTTGAACATTTTGGGCCTACCAGCAATATACTGTATAAAAATATTATGAAGGCGTGATTGCTAATGCCCACCATCAATTCTTTTGTCCGGTTTTTACAAGCGTCCCCGGGAGCTCCGGCTGTAGACATTTACACCGATGGAAACCTGGCTTTTCAGAATGTAGCCTACAATGAACTCACTGAATTTTTAGTTGTCGGGCCGGAAGACATGCACATCCAGGTATTTGCAGCTGGCGAAGAAACCAATCCCCTCATTGACACACAATTGACCATCCCAGCCAGTGAGAACATCACGGTTGCCATTATCGGGACTCCGCCGGATGTCAGTTTGCTGCCCATCTTTTTATCCGTTGAACCCACGACTACCGATGACGGCCTGATACGACTGGCGCACCTGTCACCGACCGCTCCCAATGTAAATCTCTCCATTGAAGGCGGACCCACCCTGTTTTCTGACGTAGGATATACACAGGTGACCGATTTTACCTCGATTACCCCCGACTCCTACAACCTGCAGTTACGTTCAGCCAGTGATGATGAGGTAATCCTGACAGCCCCCCTGCAGGTTATGCCCAGGCAGGCTTACACCGTCTATGCCATTGGCATTCCTGGGGAACTTCCGCCCCTGGAACTCGGCCACTACCAGGACCAGATCCCCTTTATTGGTAATACAATCACGAAAACCGAATTTCGGAAAACATCCAGTGGCAAACCTCTGCAAATAACCTTCACCTACAAATAGAAAAGCGACGCCCCTGGTAAGATACTTGAGTTTATTCCCAAGTATCATAACCAGGGGCCGTTTTAATAGCAAAATCGGCACGGGGGACAGATAGCTTACCTGGTTCGTTTATCCCAGGCTTCCACAATCTGCCGGAAAAACTGCAGGCTCCATTCGTAGTCTTCCTCCAGGTCATCCAGGTATTGTCCAAAGATGTTGGCCTGCTGCAAGACGGCCGGATCCAAAGATTGCCGCACATCTTTTAGAACCTCGCGGCTGCGGTTCATCGCGTCCAAAGTAATCTCCCGCTCATTGATGAAAGTGCTCTGCAAGTGCTCTGCCATTATCTTACCCGTATTCCGCTCTGCCTCGTAATAGTCCCGGCGGCTTCCTTTTACCCACACCTTGCGAACATTCTTCATGCCCTCGAGAAAACGGATATGTATGCTCACCGTAGCCTTGCTAACTTCCAACTCAGAGGCGATATCTTCCAGCCCAAGGGGTTGATCCGCAAAAAATAACAAGCCATAGATGCGCCCGACCACTTCCGGCATGCCAACCATGGCATATACACGACCAAAGGCGTCTATCATAATATCACGTGCCTGCAAAAGCCGTTCCTGTTCCAACATCCTTACCTCCTGGTCCATGCTTTTAAATAGTTTACCATTTCCGGCTCTGGCTTTCACTTACCGTCACCTTGAATCCTTCCCCCCACTGTTTCACTCTAACAGGGCATCCAAACGAAGGGAAAATACACGCTGGCCGGCCAGGCCTCAAAGATAAAAAGCCACCGCCTTTTTACTGTGTTTAGTATACTCTAAACATAGTAAAAGATGGCGTCAAGCAGAAATATTTTCGCACGAAAACACTGCGAAACGTGTCACCATATAGGCATTGGTTGTAAACTGACATATAATGTTGTTGTAATTGTCAGCCGATGTTGTTGGGGTAGGGGACTAAGGCTGTCAGCTATCTTCCTTTTGCAACGCATCCTGCCCATAAACATGCTAGCGAGATTGGTTAGCTGATTAAAGGAGACGGTAATCGATGGGGGAATTGATCATCAACTTGTTAGTAGCCGGGCTGTTAATCTTCTTTGGCGTGGCTATAAAGTATTTTAAAGCCTATGGACTAATATCTGGCTATAATACCGCATCAAAAGAGGAACAGGAGTATATGGCCAGCCAGGGCATAGGTGACTTTATGGGGCTCCAATTGATACTTATGGCTGCCGCCTGGCTTTTCGGCTATTTTTTAAGATGGGCCGGCTATATCTGGGGAACCGAAATCGGCGTTGCCCTGCTGCTTATTCTGGTATTCTATACTCTCATAGCCTCCCGGCGCTTCAATCCTCCGCCGGAATTTTATAAGAATCTCGGTAAAAGTCCTTCCCGCAGTTCCCGCACCGCAATGATCGGCCTGGTTGTCACCGTGCTGGTAACCATTAGCGTGGGAATAATGATCTTCTGGATGGCCCAACCAGCAGATATTGCCCTGGAGGAAAGCCAATTAAGGATTGGCGGAGCTTATGCGACCACCGTAAGGTATGCGGATATTAAAAGCCTGGAACTTAAAACCGAGCCTCTGCGGATAGAAACACGAACCAATGGTCTGGGCCTGGGGTCGATTCAGAAGGGCCACTTTATGGTGAAAGACCTGGGCAACGCCCGCCTGTTTTTACGCTCTACCTCCGGCCCGGTAATCGTCATAAAGACCAGGGAACAAAAACCGCTGGCAATCAACTACTCGGACCCACAAGATACCCGCAGCCTTTATCATCAGCTGCAGGCAAAAATCACGCCCTGAAAACCGGAAGGATTAGATAAATCTATCCAAATAATATGTCCTCAACACTTCTTCTGCCGTCAATCACTGCCAGCACCCACACCTTATTACCTTCAGACCATTAGGTCAAGAATACCCCGACTGTATTTCAAACCTGGAGCTGGACGGATGGATTTAGTAGTTAAGTATTAAGTTTATTCGGTTTGATAGTCAAATCTCCCGATAATATAGCAGGATATACCAATATTATACGGAACTGTACATGAAGAAAGATATTATTCCGCGGGAGCACGATGATATGAAAAACAATGAAATGAGTATCAGCTGTGAATTGGTCTATGATAATACGGTAAATTACGCTATGCAACAGAATCATGTACCCCTCGTTAAGCGGCTGTGTTTGATTAATAACGGGAGCAAAGATATTGAGCAATTAACCGTCACTGTAACCACGGAACCTGAATTCTCGACACCCTGGTCAACTACCATTGCCGCTTTACCTGGTGGCCAAAGACTTGATCTGGGCGTTATTGACATTCAACTGGCACCGGCCTTTTTGGGGAGCCTGACTGAACGCTTGACCGGTATGCTTATAATTTCCGTTAAAGATAACGACGACCTTGTCTACTCCAGTACATCACCTGTAGATATTTTATCCTATGATGAATGGAACGGCACTCGCAGCTTACCCGAAATTATTGCCGCCTTTGTTTTTCCTAATCATCCAGATATCGCTGGTATTCTTCATGGGGCTACTGCTCACCTGCAAGAGCAAACTGGAAGTCCCTCATTAGATGCTTATCAAAGCAAGGATTACAAAAGAGTACGCCAACAACTGGCTTCCATATATTCTGCTCTGCAGGCAAAAGAGATTGCCTATTGTGTCCCACCGGCCAGTTTTGAGGAACAGGGGCAAAAAATACGCACCCCCGACATTATTAATGAACATCGTCTGGGTACCTGTCTTGATCTCACCTTGTTATTTGCTGCCTGTACTGAAGCAGCGGGGCTTCATCCGATAATTATCTTTACCCAGGGTCATGCTTTCCTGGGGGTTTGGCTTGTAGATGAATCTTTTGCTGAGAGTCTCCAGGATGATGTTACCCTGTTAACCAAACGTATCGTTTCGGGTGTAGATGAAATTTGCGTAATTGAAACAACTGCGCTTACCGCTGGTAACAATTGTCCCTTTGACGAAGCTGTAAAAATGGCTGAAAACAAGCTGCGGGATGCCGACCAATTTCATTTCTTTATCGATATACACCGGGCCCGAATCAGCCAAATACGCCCCTTGCCATTAAGAACAAGTACACCGTTTGTGGTTGAAGATACTATTGCATCTTCAACTGATTCAATAAATGACTATCAACCGGTATCCATTCCTGACGTTCCGGCTAATGACAACCATATAGCTGCTCGTACCCGCCTGGAGCAATGGGAAAGGAGCTTACTGGACTTAAGTCTGAGAAATCCGCTGCTGAATTTTCGCATAACCGGATCGACGATTCCGCTCTTAACTGCTAAGCTAAGTGACCTGGAAGACGCCCTTGCAGATGGCAATGACTTTCAAATACATCCCCGACCAACTGATTGGGAGGCTACACCACGTGATTCCGGCGTATACCAGGGGCGTGTTCACAGCAATCCCCAGGTACAATTATTACAGGCTGAGTTTGCCCAGCATCGACTCAGAGCTGATATAGCCGATAAGGATTTATCCAATCGCCTAACCAAACTCTACCGGGCGGCACGAACCAGCCTCGAAGAAAACGGTACCAGCACGTTTTATCTTACATTGGGAACATTGATTTGGTATGAAACAGATAACAGCGAAAAGCCTCGTTATGCACCAATTTTACTTATTCCTATGGAAATCATACGCAAATCAGTCCAATCCGGGTATCTGGTTAGAGCAGGGGAAGACGAGCCCCAATTAAACATAACATTGCTGGAAATGCTTCGTCAGGACTTTGACCTCAACATCACGGGCTTAGATACATTGCCAATGGATGAGCATGGTATTGATGTCCAGAAAGTATTTACCACTATCCGTCGGGCTATTATTCATAAAGCGCGTTGGGATGTAATTGAGGATGCCTATCTGGGGCTTTTCTCTTTTAGTAAATTCGTCATGTGGCATGATTTAAAAGCTCGTAATAAGGATTTACTGAAGAACAAAGTTGTTCAAAGCTTGATGGCAGGTAGTATACAATGGCAACCCACAGAAGCTTGCAGTGATGCTAATTCACTTGATACCACTTATCACCCCAGGGATATAATCTGTCCAATTAGCGCAGATTCTTCGCAGTTAATGGCAATTACAGCTGCGGGCGAAGGCAGAAGTATTGTTTTACATGGCCCGCCTGGTACCGGCAAGTCACAAACCATTACCAATAT
>CAZLYH010000043.1:0-13921 GCA_964563775.1 uncultured Syntrophomonadaceae bacterium
GTTGGCTCAGCCCAGCATGGTCTTGAGTTTGTTGATGGCGGCTTTTTCTATGCGGGAGACCTGGACTTGAGAGACGCCCAGACGTTCAGCAATGCGGGATTGGGTTTCATCCTTGAAAAAGCGGCGCAGGATTACTTCCTGCTCGCGGGCATCCAGCTTGGCCAGCGCCTCACGCAGGGCCATGCGTTCCAGGAGACGGGCGCTGTTCTCATCATCGGCCAGGCGGTCCAGCAATGAGAGATGTTCCCTCTCTTCTCCGGGCAGAACATCGTGCATATAGGCCGGGGTCTGACAGGCTTCCATAGCCAGCACAATATCCTCACTATCCATTTCCAGCAGGTGGGCAATCTCCTGGATGCCCGGTTCCCGCCCCAAATCTGCCCGCAGTTTTTCCTGCGCCCAGCGGATTTTGGAGTAAGTCTCCTTCACTCCGCGCTGTACCTTGACCATGCCGTCGTCGCGCAGGAATTTTTTTATTTCCCCGATGATCATGGGCACTGCGTAGGTCGAGAAACGGACATTGTAAGTAAAATCGAACTTGTCGATGGCCTTGAGCAGCCCGATGGAACCCACCTGAAATAAATCCTCGTATTCGTAAGAGGTATTGCGGAAACGTTCCAGCACCATATAAATGAGGCCAATATTGGCTTCATATACGCGCGAGCGGGCCTCGGTGTCCCCTCCCTGGGCCAACCGCAGCAGCATTTCATTGTCCTGAAAGGACCCTTTTTGGGAAGACATACACTTTTTCTTCTCAGGCATAGGCTTCCTGGTCCCCAATCAGGAAGCTGCGCCGCAGACGAACACTGGTCCCCTCGTTGGGTACACTGTTAACCTCCATCTCATCCATAAAGGACTTCATGAAGGTCATACCCAGGCCCATGCGCGCCGGGTCAGTGGAAAAGGAAGGCTGCAGGGCTTTATCCAGATCTTCAATACCCTTGCCGAAATCACTGATGGTGATTTCCACCGTGTGGTTGTCATATATGGTGACCAGGATGGATATTTTCCCATCCCGACGGTGCTCGTAACCGTGAATAATACAATTGGATACCGCTTCAGATACTACCAGCTTAATCTCTTCCAGGTCTTCCAGCGTGCAATTCAACTGGGATACCAGGGCGGCTACACAGGACCGGGCTAAAGCCACGTTTTCCGGCACACTCATAATTTCGAAACGCGCATAATTCTTCACATTCATAGCAGTGGCCCGACATACGTCGGGTCCTCACCTCCCCTAAATATTGATGATATCCTGTTCACTCCGGTACATGGGGATAAGCTTGTTAATACCGGAAAAGTGGAGAATTTTCTCCACCGGCCGCCGGGCGCCCACAATAAACATACGCCCATCTACGGCAGTAATTTTTTTGTACCGGCCCAGGATCACGCCCAAACCGGAGCTATCAATGAAGGTAACCTTCTCCAGGTTAAGGATCAGGTTTTTTATGTGGCGTTCCTCCAGCCGGTGATCAATGTCCTGGCGGATCTTTTCCGCGACCAGCATGTCCAACTCACCCTTAATCCGAACCACGAGTGTATTTCTAACCTGTTTGTATTCTACATCCATTTCTGACTTTCCCCTCCCCGTCTTTACATAGGGAGGTTTCTACAGCGGGGAGAGATTTCCTTCCAAAAAATTCCACCTATAATAGATAGGTTTCAGCAAAAACCTTCTTTATTTCCTTTAATATGCCTCCCCGGGAAACCGTCCGGGCGGCGACCAGGTTGACCTGTTTGTAGAGCTCGCCATCGTTGTAAACCAGGTATTCCCCGATCTTCTGGCCCTTTTGCACCGGGGCATCCACATAGGGCTGCAGCTTCTTGACGCTGGTTAGTTTTTTGTCGTCACCTTTGGTTATAATTGCGCCCACATCCTCCTCGGCCACTGCTTCGACACTATCCTGCAAACCCTTGCCCACTTTGACTATACCACAGACATTTCCCCGCGCGGCGAAGCTTTTATACTCGAAACGGGCAAAGCCATAATTGAAGAGTCTCATCACGTCCCGGAAATTTCCATTCTTCTCCGGTGAGGCCATCACTACCGCCACCAGGCGCAGTCCATCCCGTTTGGCGGTCGCAGTAAGGCAATACTTGGCTTCCGTAGTCCAGCCGGTCTTAAATCCGTCCGCACCCTTGTACCACCACAGCAATTTATTGGTATTGTAAAGCTTGAATTCGCCATTACGCAGGTCATATTCTTTAATGGAGGTGTATTCGAGGATACGCGGGTGAGTCAGGGCATGAACGGCAATTACCGCCATATCGTGAGCGGATGCATAATGTCCCTCCGCCGGCAAACCATAGGAGTTTACAAAACGGGTGTTTTTCAGGCCCATTAATTTGGCCTCCCGATTCATGCGCTCCACAAATTTCTTATGCGTCCCCTCCAGGTGTTCGGCTACCGCAACACAGGCATCATTGGCTGAACCGACCGCAATGGCAATGAGCATATCTTCATAGGTCATCTCCTCGCCCGGTTCCAGATAGACCTGCGATCCACCCATACTGGCAGCCTCCTCACTGGTGGAGACCTTATCCTTGAGGCGCACTTTGCCTGTTTCCAGATCCTGAACCGCCAGCAACATGGTCATCAGCTTGGTCATGCTGGCCGGTGGCAGCTTTTTATGCTGGTTCCTGTTCAAAAGTACCTTGCCGGAATCAGCGTCCATCAAAACATAGGATTCCGCCTTGATGTCCAGGTCATCGTCCCCCGCTGCCCCTGCGGGGACCGCCATACCCAGAATAAACATCAAGAGGGTAATCCAAACCAATCTCCGCTTCCAGGCCATTTAGTTCACCCTTCCCCCCGGTATTTTCTTACTTACAGATATATTAGGGGGATGGGACGAATATTCCAGGGGAGCGAGGGAGTCGACGTTCCTTTTTGCTTTACCTTTTACCCGGTTACTGGTTTACAATCCCCCTTCTATTTCCGCGGTTTCGGAAACCCGACGGGCCAGTTTCATTACCCTAATAGGCTCCCGCACCATTCCCATACGGGCATAGTTTTGCAGGCGGGCGATAAGAACGTCAGTAATTTCCTGAAACTTGGTTATTAAAATCACACCATTACCATCCAGAACATCCTCCGCTAAAATCATTCCTGGCACCAGTTGGGCAAGGGTGAGGGAAATGGGAACCATTCCCTGCTCCAAATTCATTACTTCAGCGTTCAGCGCATTCAGTATGGTGGGATCATAAACGCCTACCCTCTCTTGCATAATCTGCATAGCTATAATTTCTGGCATAGGTGTACTAATAAGTCTTTCAAAGTCCCCCGCAACCTTTAATATGCGCGACACCAGAGGAATATCCCTTTCGCGCAGTGGAGAAGGAGGATACCCGCTACCGTCATAATTCTTCATCTGGTAAGCAATGGCACGGGAAACCTCTTCCATACGGGGTATATGTTTTAGCAGTTCGCCCCCGGTCTGGGGATGATGGTAAAAAAGCGTTGCCTCCTGTGGGGTAAGGTTCTCCTGGCCAAAGGCTCGCTGCAGGATTTCTGCCGGTACAGTAACACAACCAATCTGAGAGAGCAAGGCCGCCAACTCCACCTCCCACGTTTCCTTTACCTCCAGGCGTACGGCCAGACTCCTGGCTATACGGCGAATCAAACTCAGTCGGCTGAAAGCCAGCGGGTTAACCAGCGCCAGAATATCCACCAGCACTTTGATGCTTCCCTTGAGGGTCTGATCAAGCAGTTCACGTTCGGCGTGTATAAGACGGTACTGCTCGACACCCGCGTTAAGATGCCCCTGGAGTCTTTCCGCAGGGCAAGGTTTGGTGAGAAAACGAAAAATATTGCCCTGATTTATCGCATCAATAGCTGCCTGCATATCAGCCTGGCCAGTAAGCATAATTCGCACCGTATCTGGAGCCAGCTTCCGAGCCCGGGCAATGAATTCAACACCATCCATTTCCGGCATTCTATAGTCAGAGACAATTACGGCAAAGGGCCCCGATCTCACCAGAATCCCCAGTGCTTCTTTTCCACTCCCGGCGACAAATAATTCAAATTGACCGCGCAAAACCCGCCTGTAGGCTGCCAATATGTTGGCATCATCATCCACCAACAGCACTTTTCTATTCATGAACCGTCATCACCTTCCTTTGCAAATCGTGGGCAACGCTTACCCAGTAGTCAATATCCAGCTCCATCCCTTGCTTCCGTAAATAATTCAGGTCCAGTCCCCCCTTGCTATCGGGCTGCCCGGTCGGCCAAGCCAGAAGAGTATCAGCAGCGTATACTGCCATTAGAGTACCCAGGCCCGGACGAGGTGCCTGCGAGGGACAATGATGATAAGCCACCGTCTCCACCAACTCTTCTTCAAAACCCCAAATACCTAGCAGGTAAGCGCCGCTCTCGGCATGCGATATCCCTGTCAGGACATATTCGGCTTCCGTCAAGGAGAGCCCGCGCTCCCGGCTCAGTTTTACCGCCTGTCGGGACAAGTCCGGCATCCGGGCCAGCATAAGATAGCCAATATCGTGCAGAATTCCAGCCAGCATGGCTTCTTCAGCGAGTTCCATTTGTATTTGTACCTCCTGCAGGATCTTTTTGGCCAGACAACCTACCAACAAGCTGTGGTCACGCAAGGATGACACCGATGATAAAACCATACGCCCGGGCGGAAAGGAACCAAATACGTTGACATGAAGAACCAAGGCGCGCAGGGTCTCCAAACCCAGGAGGGCGGCTGCCTGGCTAACGTTGTTTATCCGCCGGGGCAGTCCAAAAAAAGCAGAATTAACTATTTGTAGAATCTTGGCGGTCATTCCCAGGTCTTGGCTCATGATTTTACCGATACGTTTCAGTGACGGATCGGGACCGTTCATTTCTGCAACCAGCTCATGGTACACCGAAGGCAAGCTGGGAAGGCTGCGGATTTCCGTGGCCAGGCGGATAAAGTTCTGGTTACCCAGCAGATCACGCAGCTGGCCAATACGTTCAATAAGTACTTTCAGCTGGTCAGCCGTAGTAGGCTTGTTAATAAATTGGTGGGCCACCTCAGTGGATCCCAAAGCTGCCTGCTGGTCAGTATTACCGGACAAAATAATACGTACCGTATCTGGATAGGCACG
Source organism: uncultured Syntrophomonadaceae bacterium (assembly GCA_964563775.1). GTDB lineage: Bacteria > Bacillota > Syntrophomonadia > Syntrophomonadales > Syntrophomonadaceae > CAZLYH01. Next base: position 5,092 of record CAZLYH010000043.1, read on the forward strand.
GGCAACCTTTCCGAGCAGCTCAACGCCATTACAGCCCGGCATTACCATGTCAGTAATCACCACGTCGATGTCATGTTGTTCCATCAGTACCAGGGCAGATTCTGCCCCCTCGGCAAACAGGATCTGCCACCTGTCATTCATGGTCCGCAAACAACGTCGCAGGCCGTCCAAAATGTAGGTTTCATCATCAACAAAAAGAATCGTATTCCTATAATTCTTTTCACTCATGTCCACCGACCTCCTCTTTGACCGGCAGGTAAAGGAAAAAACGCGTTCCCTTGCCTTCCTCCGACTCCAATACAATTCTCCCCCCATGCTTGTTAACAATAATGTCGTGAGTAATGGTCAGTCCCTGACCCGTTCCCTTCCCCACCTCTTTGGTGGTGAAAAACGGGTCAAAAATTCGATGTCTGACTTCGTCCGGAATTCCTCCGCCGTTATCGGCAACTTCGATAACTGCTTCATTACCCTCCCATCTGGTTCTGACCTGAATAAGTCCTTTTGTATACCAGCCCATACCCACAGCTTCTTTGATGGCATGACTGCTATTTACGATCAGATTCAGTACCGCCTGATTAATTTCGTCAGCAACACAATACACCAGTGGCAAATCAGGACTTAACTCCATCTGCAAATCAGCCTGGTACTTCCACTCGTTTATGCAAATCTGAACAGTACTATCCACCCCTTTGTTTAGATCAGCAAAAGCCTTCTCTGCGCTGGATGGATGAGCAAAATCCTTCATGGTCAAGACCAGCTTGCGTACCCGGTCGATCCCTTCCCGGGACTGAGCCAACGCCCGGGGAAGCTCCTCCTGCAGGTAATCCAGCTCAACCCGCTGCTCCAGCTTACAAATCTCTTTAACGAGTTCCCGGTTGCTCCCTAAACGCTCCACTTTCCTAACCAATTGCCGGTATCTTTCCACCAACGGCATTATATCGGCCAGGGCATCCTTTAGAAACTGAATATTGTCGCCCACATATTGCATAGGGGTATTAATTTCGTGCGCAATACCAGCAGCAAGTTGGCCGATAGATTCCAGCTTCTGTGAAAGAGCCTGCTGAGCCTGATGCTTATGTTGTTCAGTAATATCCTGGAATACTATGGTAAATCCCAGCCTCCGCTGATCTGAACCCAGCATAATACTTACCGTGCCAGATATAATTTTGCGGGACTGGTCGCGGCACAGCAGCGTAAGGTTCTGAAAGCGACGTCCTTCACGCCCGTCTTCGGGCAAAATTCCCCTTAGAGACACTACTTTGTCTGATGATTTCAAATCGGGATGCAAAATTGGCCAGACCACTGAGAGTGGTTGACCTTTGGCTTGCTCATTAGACCACCCGGTAATAACTTCGGCGGCGGGATTCAGAAGCCTGATTCGGCCCCCAATATCTATTGTAATAACCCCTTCTCCGATGCTGTTTAGCGTCACCGCCAACTGCTCTTCTCTCTCCAGAAGCTGTTCTTCCACCCTCCGGCGTTCTATGGCCACCGAAGCCTGATTGGCGAACGTTTCGATAAGCCCTGGGCTTCCCAGTCTCCCTCCCTTCATCACCAATAAAGAGGCGGTCCCCAACAAGGTTCCCCGTCGGCTAAAACCGATCACCTGGATATCCTCAATACCCAGTTTCTCTTCCAGTTTCCGGCAGATATGCCGGGGTCGCAATCGGTCGGACAGTCCATATAACCCTGCAGGTATTTTTACCAATCGACTTTGGCGCAACCTTCTCACAAAATTTTCGTCAACGGTCGTCTCAAGCTCCATTAAGGGCAATCCCAGCCCATCCTCCAGAACCCTCACCCAGTTTTTTCTTCCCTTCAGTGCCCGGATGATAAAACGCTGGTTGCCGGGGTCAAAGGAACTGACAATAACAATGGCTTTATGTACCAGATTGGTGAGCTCACCGGCAATGTAAGCAAACAGATTCCCTTCCAGAGGAAGCTCCACAAACCCCATAGCCGTCCGGGAAAGAAAATCAAGACCCTCCAGATATTGCCTCTCCTTGACCTCCGCTCGGCTCCGTTCCATGGTCCAGCCAATGATCTGGGCCAGGGCTTCCAGCAGGCGGATATCCTCAAAAGGCCACTCGCGGTGGAAATTGCATTCGTCGAAGCCAATAAACCCACCTAAATTCCCATTAATATTTAACGGCACTGCCAGCAAAGATAAGATGGCTTGTGCTTTAAGCAACTCCTTCTCTTTTGACGGAGGCATGTTATTGATGTCACTGTAGGCGATGGTCTGGTTTTTTTTAAGAGTTTGGTGCCACCACTGATAATCCTCCACGGATAAATCCTGCAAATTGCCTTTTTGAGGTGTTATACCACCTGCAACCCATTCAAAGGAATTATCATAACATTCCCGGTCGGGATCGTATTGAAATAGGTAAACCCGGCTGACGTCCATGGTTTTTCCCATGACCTCCAGGGTCTGTTCCAGGAAGGATTTCAATTGGACTTCTGATACTGCCAGCATGGAAACCCGGGACAACATGCTCTCATAACGAAGCCGCTTTTCCAGGGCTGCTTCCGCCTGCCGCATGGGGGTGATATCGTGGTGGACTCCTACCAGCCCGATAACCTGTCCCGCTTCATCGCAGACAATGCCAACCCGCAGGTCAATCATCAGGCCCCGGCCATCCCGGTGCCGCATTTTCACCTGTCCCTGCCAGCGCTTTTCTTTCAGCACTTTCGCCAGTACATGATGGTACATATCAGGGTCATAATAGACAGCGCAGATTCCACCACTGCGATTAAGCTCCTCGGAGGTGTAGCCAAACATATCTGTAAAAGCCGGATTCTGGCACAGCAATGTCCCCTGTACATCAGTTATGCGAATGGCGTCATTACTGCTATTTACCGCCTGGATCAACCGCATAAGCTGCTCTTTGGCCAGCTGCAGTTCCTCATCACCGCTATTACACTTTTGGAGCATAACCTTGTCCCCCCTTGATAGTTAACCTCATTGTTTTAAAATTCTGTAAATATTGTTTATTTTCGTCACCAATTCTTCTCTTTCCTTCTTCTTTTTGGTCCCAGGCCATCCAGATACCCGACCCGGTACGAAAAAACCCCGACCAGTAAATGGGCGAGGTATCGAAAGTCCCAAAAACATTTCCTTATATCAAGGAATTATTCCCAGGCAAACAGGGGGCCTAACAACTGCCTCCCGGCTGAAGCTGCAGGCGGCCAGAAAACGCTTAGCGGCGCCGGTTAGTTTTTCCGGTTGGCTGCCGTGCAGGTAAGCCAAAGCCTGGCCCTTTTCCACCTGTTCTCCCACCTGTACGCAGATTTCCACCCCGGCGGCGTGGTCGATGCGATCTTCCAGGCGCTCGCGTCCCGCTCCCAGAGACATGGCCAGGCAGCCTATCTGAAGAGCATCCACCGGGCCAGGAAGCCCGATTCGGGTGCATAAACCGCCTCCCGCCAGGGGGCCACGGGCAATCCATAAGAAGGCTGGTCCAGGTTGATTTCCCCCCCCTGGGCGGAAACCAGGGCCAGCAATTTTTCCAGCCCCTGCCCGGATGCCAGTAAATGACGGGCTTTATCCCGGGCCTCTTCCACCCCGGAAGCCTTTTCCCCCACCACTAACATGTGGGCGGTGAGCAACAGGCAGAGCTCGGTTAGATCCGCCGGACCTTTCCCCCGCAGGGTATCGATAGCTTCACGCACTTCCAGAGCGTTGCCTACCATCCGTCCCAGCGGTTGATCCATATTGGTCAACACCGCGACTACCCTGCGTCCCGCTCCCTGCCCGATGTCGACCATGGCCCGGGCTAATTCCTCAGCCTGCTGCAAGTCCTTCATAAAAGCCCCCTGCCCCACCTTGACATCCAGGACAATACCCTCTGCACCGGAAGCTAGTTTTTTACTCATAATGCTGGAAGCAATCAAAGGCAGGCTCTCCACCGTTCCGGTTACATCGCGTATCCCATATAGACGTTTATCGGCCGGGACCAGATTACCCGACTGGGATACCAGGGCCACCCCGATGCGGTTGACCTGTTCCACCATCTGGGCGTGACTTCTTTCTACCTGAAAACCGGGGATGGACTCCAGTTTATCAATGGTGCCCCCGGTAAAGCCCAGACCGCGGCCGGACATCTTGGCCACCGGTACACCGGCGGCTGCTGTAAGGGGCAGCACCACCAAGGTAGTCTTATCTCCTACCCCGCCGGTGCTGTGTTTATCAACGGTAATACCCCGGATGGGGGTGAGGTCTATCAGGTCGCCGGAACGGGCCATAGCCAGGGCCAGTTCCCGGGTTTCATCCCGGTTCATACCTTGAAAATACACCGCCATAGCCCAGGCAGCCACCTGGTAGTCGGGAAAGCTGTGGTCGCTTATCCCCTCGACTAAATATCCTATTTCATCCGGATTATAGACCCCTCCATCGCGTTTCTTGATAATCAAGTCAAGAAAGTTCACTATTCTTCTCTCCTTATGTCCTTCCAGAAGCTCTTCCCGGCCAGCCCTTCGCCCCGGACTCCCAGGAAATCGGCCACACTGGCCCCTACATCAGCAAAGGTGGCACGGGTCCCCAGGTCCACGCCGCTGCGGACCAATGTCCCGCTCACCAGCAGAGGAACATATTCACGGGTGTGATCAGTACCGGGAGCAGTGGGATCGCACCCGTGGTCGGCGGTGATTATGAAGATGTCCTCCTCCCCCAGGTTATCAATAAGCCGGGGCAAATAGGCGTCAAACTCCTCCAGAGCCCGGGCATAGCCGACGGCGTCGTTGCGATGTCCGTAAAGCTGGTCAAAGTCCACCAGGTTGGCAAATATCACCCCCGGGGATGCAGTGTTCAATAGCTGTAGAATTCTCTCCATGCCTTCTTTATTCCCGGATGTGGCATAGGATCTGGAAATGCCCTGCCCGGCAAAAATATCATATATCTTCCCCACCCCGATAACTTCCAGGCCTTGCGCACAAATGGCATCCAGCCAGGTGGGAGGCGGCGCCAGAGAAAAATCGTGACGATGCGCAGTGCGCACAAATTGCCCCGGTTGTCCCACAAAGGGCCGGGCGATCACCCGCCCCACCGCATGCTCTCCCTGCAACATTTCCCGGGCGATGCGGCAATAGCTATACAATTCCTCCAGCGGGATAATTTGTTCATGGGCGGCGATCTGAAAAACGCTATCGGCGGAGGTATATACAATGGGAAACCCGGTCTCCATATGTTCCGGTCCCAGTTCCTCAATGATAACCGTACCCGAGGCCACTATGTTTCCCAGGGTGGGGCGTCCAATGCGCTGCTCGAACTGCCGGATCAGTTCAGGCGGAAAACCCTGCGGGTAGGTGGGAAATGGCCTAGGTAAAACAACCCCCATAAGCTCCCAGTGTCCAGTGGTGGTATCCTTTCCCGGTGATTGTTCCTGCATTCTTCCCAGAGAGGCTCGTGGCCTGGCCACCGGTTCCACCCCGAATAGCGGCACAATATTAGCCAACCCCAGACTTTGCAGGTGGGGAATATCAAGCCCCTCCACTGCCCGGGCAATGTGCGCCAGGGTATTGCAACCCTCGTCACCATAGGCACAGCTATCAGGAGCAGCCCCTACCCCGAGGCTGTCCAGAACGATTAAAACCACACGTCGGCTCATATCCACTCTCCCAATACGTTAATATTATGCCGATGAGCAATAGGCGCAGACTTTACCCCTACATTACTGTCACTTGCAGACATCCTCTGTTTGGAAAGGCTGCCTTGCTTTAAGGGTTAAGTTTTTAACGCTGAGTAACGCTGAAATATTTAAAATAACTCGTCAGCAGGTATATCAGAGTAAAGTGTTTCCTGCTGTCTTTCATACCTTTTAGCAATTGCTTTTAAGTTTAATCCGCCCCAAATCAGCATAATTCACCGTCTAAATATTTCCCCCAGTAAATTTCGCCCCCATTCCTTTCACTAGTCTACCTTAATATTTCCACCTTATCCTTTTCCAGACCTTCCTCCTCTTATCTCCCGTTTTGCTTATCTTAACTGCGGGGGTGGTAGCGATGGTAGACTTCACGCAGGTGACTGCGCGTAAGATGTGTATAGATCTGGGTGGTTGAAATATCGGCATGTCCCAGCATTTCCTGGACAGCACGCAAATCCGCCCCATTTTCCAGCAGGTGGGTGGCAAAAGAGTGGCGCAGGGTGTGGGGAGTAACTTCTTTACCCTGCAAGCCCGCTTTCTCTGCATAGGCGCCCAAAATCAGAAAAAACCCCTGCCGGCTCATGGGCCGGCCCTGAGCGTTTAAAAACAAGGTGCGCTCCTGGGGATTTTTAACCAACAGATTACGCGCCCGGGCCAGGTAGCGCTCGGTCCATTCTATGGCAGTGCGATTTACCGGGATAATCCGCTCTTTTCTTCCCTTGCCCAGGCAGCGCAAGAAACCAGCCGTAGTATTAAGGTCCTCTATCTTCACGGCCAGTAATTCCGACACCCGTATCCCGGTTCCATACATCATTTCCAACATGGCCCGATCCCGCAGGCCCAGTGGGAGGACCACATTGGGCTGTTCCATGAGCTTGTCTACTTCATCGACGCTGAGAACATTAGGAAGTTTGCGCCTTATTTTAGGGGTTTCCAGGTCGCTGGTAGGATTCTGTTCCAGATGATCTTCCAGCTGCAGGAATCGGTAGAAGCTCTTGATACAGGAAAGGCTTCGCGCCACGGAGCTTTGCGCAGCCCCCTGGTCCAGCTGCCGGGTAATAAAGGCCATAATATGTTCCTTATTGACTTCTCCCGGGCTGTCCAGGCCCTGCTCCTTTGACAGGTAGTCAATAAATTTCGTAAGGTCACGCTGGTAGGCAGCCTGGGTGTTGGCGGAAAGCCCCTTCTCATATTTCAGGTAATTCAAAAAGGCCTCCACATATGTGTTCATACTCTCCCCCCTGCAGCGCGATATTTCTATTACTTTTGGACATTCTGCTGCATTTTTCCTGCTGATGCGGGACAATGCCTGCCATTGGACGATTAATTTTTTGACGCTGATTAACGCTGATTTACGCTTTCCATTCCCCCCTCTATTCCTCGTAATAAAAGTCCTGGATCTTCAGTACAAACTGGTCAACAGCTTGCTCGAACTTGCTGGCCCCGTTGTTCTGCTTTTCCCCTCGTTCCTTTTCATTCTCCACTCTCATGGGATTGCCACTGGGATGTTCCTCTTGAAACCAGCCACTTAGGGCCGGAATCTGCCGGCATATTTTACCGGTAAGAACCGGTACCGCCAGGGCAAAGACAGCAATCAGGGTGAAAACGGCAACCGTCTTCCAGAGCTTTTTCTTCCAGTTCGATATTACAATTATCATATCTATACCTCCCAGGTAGTATTTGCTTATTGCCCTTCGATCAGGAAAGTACCAATCCCAGCAGCCAGGGGCAAAGATAAGCCTCTATTAACGCCCCCCCCAACACTGCCAGAAGGCATAAAAACATCACCAGACTATATGTCATCAAGGCGGTTCCCAGCGGAACAGCCGAAGTACTCCGGTAGCGGACCAGGTAAAGGGAAAAATTCATGGCCATTACGGAGCAGGCAAAAAGGAAAAGAATATATACCAGGTTCTGGGGGACAACCGATAGCAGGCTGATGAGAATACCTGCCCCGGCCCGATCTTGAAAAAGAAATCCTATCGTAAACCCTAGAGAAAATCCCCGGATAAAAACCACCGCCATAATCAAGGGCAGACCAATAACCGTCATCCCCAGAAACCACACCAGCAGAACCGTCCGCGCCTGATTGAGAAAAGCATGCAGAAACAGGCTGGGCCCGTTCAAGCTGCCTTCGGCTCCCTGCTGGAGAAAATGATCTACCAACTGGGAGAGATGACCCTTTACTGCCCCATCAAGTTGATTGGCCTTAAAACCCCCCAGCAGAATGCCCAGCAGAAACAAAAGGACCACGATCAGGTACTGCCACCGGTTTTCCACCAGATGCCTTTTGAACCTTGCCTTGACGCCCATGTCCTGTCTCCCGTACCGGTATATGACCGGACATTTTATATTCGGCTTTGCCCACCTGTGCCTGCATAATAATATTTTTGCTGCGAAGGCTTTATGCGCTCTAAAAATGATCTATATTTGTTGGGCGCAATTAATACCGTACTACAAAAAAAGGAATTAGCACCCAGTATCCCGAAATAGGTCAACACTGCTAGTCTCTGCCAAGGATGCAGCGACTCATCTTTAGGAATAAGGGGGAGAAGCAATGAAAAAGTGGGTAGGAATCCTGTTACTTGCCGCGCTGGTCTTTTCTTTTATAATTACTCCACCACTGCCGACCTGGGCCGCCGGCAACAAGGAGTTGTTTTTGGAAACCCTTTACCGCATACCGGCCCCGGATGTAGCAGGATGCCAACTTGATTTAGGTCCCGATGCAAAATTCACCGGCAATCTGTCCGTAGACTTTTCCGCCCGTTACCAGGAAGATGGCGACGCCGCACAAATAATTAAAGGTAAGGCCGTTATCAACGTGAAAATGGACAGTGCCGTCCCGCGCGGTCAGATTAACCTGAATCTTAATGGCACTATGGAAACCGGAAAGAAATCAGTTCCCCTTCTGGCCAATATCACCCTTTATATCGATGGAAACCGGGTGATAATCCCGGGACGGGATCTACAGAACCTGGCTGTATTGATGGGCGAGGAAGTTCCGGAAAACCTCCCCGAATACATCTACCAGGAAGTATCTGATCCTGCTTTTACGGAACTTTTGGCTGAGTTCAAAAAACTGCAATCCCAGCAGCAAGACTATATAAAGAACTGGGATCAATACCAGATGCAGGCCTGGAAGGCATATTTGGCCCCCCTGCCGGAAGAGTGCTTCGCCAGCAATAATG
>CAZLYH010000043.1:14021-16332 GCA_964563775.1 uncultured Syntrophomonadaceae bacterium
ATAACACCGTAACCCGCCAAGCCGACCTGACCTTTCGCCCGGAAGACGGACGCATCGATGTAAAACTGGCAGCCCGACAGGACAAGGATACTCTGCATACCCAATTGGATTGCAGCCTGGGCATTGAATCAGTGCGAGGCTGGCTCAAATTCCAGGAAGACGACCAGGTACAAAACCAGCGTCTGGATTCCCGGTTCAATCTGGACCTGGGTTTCAGTGATGAAGACATGAGCCTGGGCGGATTCATGAAAGGAACCGTCAATTCGCAAAAGGACCAAGCGGGAATGGATTTGCAAACCCAGTTGCAGTTCAAAGACAGCTACTCACAGCTTTCCGTCGATGCGGGGATTAAAGGGAATATACAGATAGAGAAGTCTTTAGGCTTGTTAATGCCCACCCTGACCACCAAGAACAGCCAGCCCTGGTCGGTGGTCTTTCCCGAGCCGGAACCAGAGTATCCCGAAGGCTGGGCCATATATGTAGACGGAGAAGATTTGGACCTGGGTGATAGCGAGCCGGTTGTTCAGGAAGGAGAACTGCTGGTCCCCCTGCGCAAGGTGATAGAATCCATGGCGGGTGAGGTCACCTGGACCCCTCCCGACAACGTAGTCGTTAAGGTGGGTGAAGCTGAACTTATCTTCACCGCCGGCAACAGCGAATGCACAGTTAACGGCACCACCGTCAAATTAAACACTGCCGTCCAAAATATAGACGGAATAATGTATGTGCCCGTGGAAGACTTAGCCCGGGAGCTGGAGTATTTGCTGGAATACGACCTGGACTATCAGATAATCTTCCTGGACCAGGAGTGGTATTACGAGGACGAAGAGGAAGTGGAAGACTGACCTTCGAGCACAAACTGGCCTGGTCATGCCGTCTCGGACCCTATTGGGACCACGGCATGACCTCGGCTATCACTTATTTTAGTCCTGCCTGCTTTAGTAGGGTGCTTTAACTGAATATGGGTACCTTTTGTTCTGCCTTCGATTTCTTTCCAGCCGTCTTTATATAAGAGTTTTTAATACTTCTCTGACGGTCATACCTGGCCCCCTCCCCACGTCTATTATACGCCCTAATTATGCGTACGTAAATGGTTTGACAGCGCCTTCAAGTTTCCTACGGTATATCAGGGTTTTTTTCCAAATAATCTGCCCCAAAGCCATGCATCATCTTAAGTATTGGGATAATTTTCTTGCCTAGCTCGGTTAATCCATACTCTACTTTGGGAGGAATAACCGGGTAGACATTTCGGTATATCAGGCCATCCTTTTCCAAGCTCCTCAATTGTTGCGTAAGCATTTTTTGGGTCACATCGGGAATATTCCTTCTAATTTCATTAAACCTTAAGGTGCCATAGTTTAAATACCACAAGATTAGAATCTTCCTCTTGCCGGCGAGAAGGTTTTGAACCAAAACCATTGGGCAGGTATCGTACTTCAAACACTTTTCTTTCATAAAGCAGGCTTCATGTTTATCACCTGTCAAGTTATTCACCTCATTTTAAGTATCTTTTTACATACTATAGCACTAAATAGTGCCTACTTGTTGATTTGATACTGCACTGATAATATCTTAAATAAGATTAGGAAAGGAGCAGATGCAAGTGAGTGCAGTACTTTATATCAAAGCCAACCCAAAAGCGGAAGGAGAATCAAGAACCCTCAAAATAGCGGACAGGTTTATTAAGGCCTACGAGGAGCACAACCCTGACGATAGAATAATTACCCTGGATTTATATAAGGAAGGTATCCATTTTCTATCTGAAGAAGGGGTCAAGCTGCACTTTCCCGAGCCTGGCGAAGGAATAAACCACCCCATCCTAAAATACGCTTATCAGTTTTTGGGGGCTGATAAGTATGTATTTGCGGAGCCTTTATGGAACTTAAGTATCCCCGCCATATTAAAGGCTTATATTGACTACATAAGTGTTGCTAACATCACCTATAAATATACGGCAGAAGGGCCTGTAGGACTGTGTAGCGGCAAAAAAGCGGTAAACATTACTTCAAGAGGCGGTAATTATTCAGAAGGTGAACTTGTTGCCTGGGAAATGGGAGATAGTTATCTAAGGGCAATTATGGGTTTTCTAGGCATCACAGATTTTACTACTATTGCAGCCGATAACATGGATGCAAATGGGCAAGATGCCGAAGCAATACTTGCCAGCGCAATAACCAAGGCACAAGAGCTGGCCAAAAGCTTCTGATTCAGAGGATGCTCCATGAATTTCCAACCCGCATAATTAGCCCAGAGCCATACCCTTACCGGTTTGACCTCCCTGAAGCTCATGTCCTGCCAGACAGAGTTAATA
>CAZLYH010000044.1:0-7657 GCA_964563775.1 uncultured Syntrophomonadaceae bacterium
CCTACCTGTGGCTCCTGTTCGGGTATGTTTACTGCCAATTCTATGAATTGTCTGACTGAGGCTCTGGGGATGGGATTACCGGGCAACGGAACCATACCCGCGGTTTATTCTGCCAGACTGCGCCTGGCCAAGCAGGCAGGCATGAAAGTAATGGAACTGTGGACAAAAAATATTCGTCCCCTGGACATTATGACTGAACCAGCTTTTTACAATGCGATTCGCCTGGATATGGCCATAGGCTGTTCCACCAACTCGGTCCTGCACCTGTTGGCCATTGCCGATGAAGCAGGGGTTAAGATAAACCTGCCGCTTTTCAATAAATTCAGTACCGATACCCCTAATCTTTGCAAGCTGAGTCCGGCCGGCCCTTATCATATGGAGGATTTGCATCGGGCCGGGGGAATTTTGGCTCTGTTTAGTGAATTGGACAAGAAAAATCTCATCAACCGGGACTGCCTAACAGTAACCGGGCAGACGGTAGGAGAGAATATTGCTGGAGTCCGGGTTCTGGACCACGAGGTTATTCACCCCATTGATGCCCCCTACAGTCCCAGTGGTGGGCTGGCCATTCTTTTTGGTAATCTGGCACCAGAGGGTGCAGTGGTAAAAAGGAGTGCTGTGGCCCCGGAGATGATGGTGCACGAGGGGCCGGCCCGGGTCTTTAACTCCGAGGAGGAGGCCGTGGAGGCCATCATGGCACGCCAGATTAACCCTGGTGATGTCATTGTTATTCGTAATGAAGGACCGGCGGGAGGGCCGGGTATGCGGGAAATGCTTACTCCTACCTCGGCGGTAGCTGGTATGGGTCTGGACAAAGAAGTTGCCTTAATCACTGACGGACGTTTTTCCGGGGCTACCCGGGGAGCCTCCATCGGCCATGTATCCCCGGAAGCTGCTGCCGGCGGTAATATTGCTCTGGTTGAGGAGGGCGATTTGATACGGATTGACATTCCCGGCTACCAGCTGGAACTGCTGGTAGACGAGGAACGACTTAGGGACAGAAAAGCGCAGTGGAAAGAGCCCCAGCCGCGAATTACCAAGGGATATATGAAGCGTTATGCCAGCATGGTTCAATCGGCCAGTACCGGTGCTGTTTTCCGAAAATAGCACTCCCTTAGTTTAAGGAGGCGGGCCGCAGAAAGCCCGCTTTTCTAATTTATACTGGTGCTTCCCTGCCCACAGGGATAAGGATTAGAAATAAGTATTGATTCTACAGCGAAAACCTTGTTTGGATGCATAAAATGCGGGAGCCGTCGAGGGAGTATGGTAGAAACACCGTGCGGGTGCGAAGCATCCAAATTAGAACCTTGAAATTTTGCAGTGGAATCAACATTTAAAATTGGAATAATAAAAAATTAACAATGGAGGTGAAGCTGGTGCAATTATCCGGAGCGCAAATTTTATTGCACTGCCTGCAGGAAGAGGGAGTGGACACCGTATTCGGGTATCCCGGGGGAACCGTATTGCCTATCTATGATGCGCTGTACGATTCTCCCATCCGGCACATCCTGACCCGTCATGAACAGGGAGCTGCTCATGCCGCCGATGGTTACGCCCGGGCTTCGGGAAAAGTAGGCGTTTGTATTGCTACCTCGGGTCCCGGCGCTACCAACCTGGTAACTGGAATTGCCACTGCTAACATGGATTCGATACCGCTGGTCTGTTTTACGGGCCAGGTGGGCAGTCCGCTTATCGGTAAGGATGCTTTTCAGGAAGCGGACATTACCGGTATAACCCTGCCCATAACCAAACACAACTATGTAGTAGAAAGAACCGAAGATGTGGCCCAGATAGTACGCGAAGCCTTTTATATTGCCCGGACCAATCGCCCCGGGCCGGTGGTAGTGGATCTGCCCAAGGATATTATGGAAAAGCGTATAAACTTCACCCCCAACCGGGAAGAGGTGAATATTCGGGGATACCGGGTCATGAAGGGCTTCAATACCGGCCAGGTTGTTGCTGCCGTAGAACTTATGCAAAATGCCCGGCGTCCGGTTATTTATGCCGGGGGTGGGGTAATCAGTTCCAATGCCGCCCCGCAATTGCGGGAACTGGCAGAAAAAAGAGGATTCCCTGTCACTACAACCCTGATGGGTATAGGAAGCTTTCCCTCCAACCATCATTTGGCTTTGGGGATGCTCGGTATGCATGGGACCCGCTACGCCAATTATGCTATTGCCGAATGTGATTTGCTGATAGCTGTCGGGGTACGCTTTGATGACCGGGTTACGGGTAAACTGGATTCCTTTGCCCCTCATGCTCAGATTATTCATATTGACATTGATGCGGCGGAAATAGGTAAGAATGTGGATATAGATGTACCCATCGTTGGAGATGTGCACGAGGTTCTGGAAGCTATCAACCAGCGTCTGGAAAAGGCTGATGAGCTGGGCGAGTGGCACCAGACCATTGACCGTTGGAAGCAGGAATATCCCCTGCGCTATGGACCTTCCTGTGAAGGTCGGATAATGCCCCAGCATGTTGTAGAAAAAATCTATGACCTGACCCGCGGCGAGGCAATAATTACCACCGAAGTGGGACAGAACCAGATGTGGACTGCCCAGTATTACCAGTTCAGACATCCCCGTAGTCTATTAACATCCGGAGGGTTGGGAACCATGGGATATGGATTTCCGGCAGCGATTGGCGCCAAAGTTGCCCGGCCTGACCAGACCGTTATTGATATCGCCGGGGATGGCAGCATCCAGATGAACATACAGGAAATGGCTACGGCTGTACAGTATCGGTTACCAGTTATTATCTGTATTCTTAATAATCAGTTCCTGGGTATGGTACGGCAGTGGCAGGGACTCTTCTACGGTGGGCGCTATTCATATACTGATATTCAATCCCAGCCGGATTTTGTAAAACTGGCGGAAGCTTATGGCGGGGTAGGCTTACGTGTCAAGGAGACCCAGGAAATTGAACCGGCCCTGCGTCAGGCCCTGGCGGTAACTGACCGTCCCGTTATTATTGACTTCTGGGTGGAACGGGAAGCAGATGTTTATCCCATGGTACCTCCAGGTGCTTCTCTGCTGAATATGCTGGGGGGTGACTGATCGATGAAAAAACATACGCTGGCAGTTACAGTAGAAAACCGTCCCGGTGTTCTCACCCGGGTAACCACCCTTTTCCGCCGCCGTGGCTACAATATTGAGAGTCTGGCGGTGGGGGCGACCGAGAACCCGAGCATATCCAGAATTACTATCGTAGTATGCGGAGATGAGCGTATTCTTGAGCAGGTCACCAAGCAACTCTACAAGCTGGTGGATGTTATCAAAATCGTTGATATTACCGAGGAACGTTCCGTGGATCGGGAACTGGTACTGGTCAAGGTTAAGGCAGATGCTACTGTCCGGCCCGATATCGTGCAGATTGTAGACATTTTCCGGGCGCGGATTGTGGATATAGGGAAGAACTCACTTATCGTGGAGGTTACCGGGGATTCCGGTAAGATAGATGCCCTGGTGGATTCCCTGCAACCATTTGGAATCCTTGAGCTAGTGCGGACCGGCAAAATCGCCATGGTCCGTGGCAGTAAATGAGCCTCAAAAGAAACTTTTATGAAAGCTAAGGAGGATGTTGGAAATGGCCAAAATGTTTTATGATGCAGATGCCAACCTGGACCTTTTGAAGGGCAAAACGGTAGCAGTAATGGGCTTTGGTTCCCAGGGCCATGCTCAGGCCCAGAATTTGCACGAAAGCGGTGTAAAAGTCGTAGTGGGCCTGCGCAAGCCCTTTGACGAGGCCAGTGAAAAGGAATGGAATGCAGTCAGTGCCGCGGGCATACAGCCCATGACAGTCCCCGAAGCTGCTGAAATTGCTGATATCATTCAAATCCTGCTCCCTGATGAGGTGCAGGCCCGGGTCTACAACGAGCAGATTAGGCCCTACCTTAAGGAAGGGAATGCCCTGGGTTTCTCCCATGGCTTCAATATCCACTTTGGCCAGATCGTACCGCCTGCTTTTGTGGACGTTTTCATGGTCGCTCCCAAAAGCCCCGGTCATCTGGTGCGCCGTATGTATACCAAAGGAGCCGGTGTTCCCGGGCTAATAGCTATAGAGCAGGATTTCAGCGGCAAAGCCCGTGATCTGGCCCTGGCTTATGCCTGTGGAATCGGTTGCACCCGCGCCGGGGTTATTGAAACCAGTTTCAAAGAAGAAACTGAAACGGATCTCTTTGGCGAGCAGTGTGTGCTCTGCGGCGGTGTGACTGAACTGGTCAAGGCAGGTTTTGAAACCCTGGTAGGAGCCGGTTATCAGCCTGAAATCGCCTACTTTGAATGCATGCATGAACTCAAGCTCATCGTAGACCTTATGTACGAGGGCGGTATGAGCTATATGCGCTATTCCATCAGCGACACCGCTGAATGGGGTGATTATACCAAGGGGCCGGAAATTATTGGCGAAGAGGCCCGCTGGGCCATGCAGGAAGCCCTGAAAGACATCCAGGAGGGTCGTTTTGCCAAGGATTGGCTGCTGGAAAACCAAGTAGGTCGGCCCCAGTTCAATGCGCTGAAACGCCAAAATCGGGAACACCTTATTGAAAAAGTAGGGGCACAGCTCAGAGCCATGATGCCCTGGCTCAAGGATACAAAATAGGGAAAATATTTCGGAACGGGGTGAGCAGGACCGTAGGTCCTGCTCGAATTACCCACCTCGGAGTGGTAATCCAAACGCCGGACCGGGAATGTTTGTGGAGGTGAATCATGCCTGACAATCGGATCTTCCTGTTCGATACTACCTTAAGGGACGGTGAGCAATCCCCGGGAGTTAGTTTGAATGTAGAGGAAAAACTGGAGATTGCCGTACAACTGGCTCGTCTGGGTGTGGATATTATAGAGGCCGGTTTCCCGGTAGCATCCCCCGGCGATTTCACAGCGGTCAAGACCATCGCGGAAAAGGTACGGGGACCGGTAATCGCCGGTCTGACCCGGGCCAGCCGGCGGGATATTGAGCGCACCTGGGAGGCTTTAAAGGGAGCGGAAACGCCCCGGATTCATACCTTCCTGGCTACCTCGGATATCCACTTGCGCTATAAATTACAAAAGACCCGGGAAGAAGCTCTGGAAATGGCAGTTGATGCAGTGAGATTTGCGCGCAGCTTATGCAGTAATGTGGAGTTTTCTGCGGAAGATGCTTCCCGTAGTGACCCGGAATACCTGGCCCGGGTAGTGGAGGCGGTCATTGACGCCGGGGCCATAGTAGTAAATTTGCCAGACACAGTCGGCTATGCGGTACCCGAGGAGTTTGGACGCTTCATTCGTGATATTCAGTCCCGGGTCTCCAATATTGACCGGGCTATTATCAGCATTCACTGTCATGATGACCTGGGTATGGCGGTAGCCAATTCCCTGGCGGGGGTGGCCAATGGGGCCCGCCAGGTGGAGTGCGCAGTAAACGGAATCGGAGAACGGGCCGGCAATGCTTCCCTGGAAGAAATCATTATGGCCCTGTACACTCGTAAGTCCTTTTTTGAAAAAGAGATCAATATCAATTACGGGGAGATTTACCGGACCAGCCGGCTGGTGAGTGAGCTTACCGGTATGCAAGTGCAGCCCAATAAAGCAATTGTCGGCAAAAATGCCTTTGCGCATGAATCCGGTATACATCAGGATGGGGTATTGAAGGAGCGCTCTACTTATGAGATTATGAGCCCGGAACTGGTAGGAGTGGTTAGCAATTCGCTGGTCCTGGGAAAACATTCGGGCCGGCATGCTTTTAAGCAACGCATGCAGGAGCTGGGCTATGAGCTTGGTGACGATGAACTGGAACGCGCCTTTATTAAATTCAAGGATATTGCTGACAAGAAAAAAGAGGTTACCAATGAAGACCTGGAAGCCCTGGTCAAAGATCAGGTTCGTGCTATTCCCGAGCGTTATCGCCTGGTTTACCTGCAGACCTGCAGCGGCACTACCCTGGTGCCAACGGCTACGGTAAAACTGGCTATAGAGGATAAGGAATTTGAAGCCGCTGCCACTGGAGATGGCCCGGTGGAGGCCGCCTGCCGGGCGGTGGATCGGATAACGGATATTTACGGCAAGATGCTCGACTATAAACTTAATGCAGTCACTGGCGGCAAAGATGCTCTCGGGGAAGTTGTGTCACTGATTCAGATAGAAGGGAAACCATACACTGGCCGTGGGCTTAGCACCGATGTGATCGAAGCCAGTGTAAAATCATATATTAATGCGATTAACAAGTTTTACTATGCCGGGCAGCGCCAGCAGGAACATGCAGAGGGTATATAAATCTGCCTGCGCTTAAATCCGAGGCGATGTAAGAAACCCCGCGGTCCCGGGAGGTAATAGGAAGTGTCTTTTGTCATCGCTTCGTTCTAATCCCTGTTCCCCGATTAAGGAGGTAGTTATTGTGGGTATGACGATCAGTCAGAAAATCCTGGCGGCACATGCGGGTAAGGAATTTGTCGCCCCGGGTGAGCTGGTGAATTGCCGCCTGGATGTAGTGCTGGGAAATGATATTACCGCTCCGGTAGCCATTGCCGAATTTGAAAAACTGGGCCTTAACAAGGTTTTTGACCGGGAGCGGGTAGTTCTGGTTCCAGATCATTTCACTCCCAACAAGGATATTAAATCGGCAGAACAGGCCAAAGTCCTGCGTGACTTTGCACGCCGCATGGATATAAGCAATTATTTTGAAATCGGCCAAATGGGGATTGAACACTGTCTACTGCCCGAGCAGGGCCTGGTTCTACCGGGCGATTTGATTATTGGTGCGGATTCCCACACCTGTACCTACGGTGCCCTGGGGGCTTTTGCCACCGGGGTGGGGTCTACCGACATGGCAGCGGGAATGGCTACCGGTGAGGTTTGGTTTAAGATACCGGAAAGCATCAAATTTATCTTTTTTGGGCAGTTACCTCCCTGGGTGAGTGGCAAGGATCTTATCCTGAAGGCCATTGGCGATATCGGTGTGGATGGTGCCCGCTATATGTCCATGGAATTTACCGGAGAGACCATCGAGAACCTTTCCATGGATAACCGCTTTACCATGTGCAACATGGCCATCGAAGCAGGTGGGAAAAATGGTATCATCGCCGCCGACGATATTACCCGGGAATATGTCCGCCATCGGGCCAGGCGGGATTACACCATTTACCAGTCCGACCCGGATGCGGATTATTATAAGATTCGGGAATACGACGTCAGCCAGATGGAACCTCTGGTGGCTTTTCCGCACTTGCCGGAAAATGTGCGACCGGTGAGTGAGGCGGCTGGGGTAACGGTGGATCAGGTTGTCATCGGTTCCTGTACCAATGGACGTATGGAGGACCTGGAGATCGCTGCTTCCCTGCTGAAAGGCCGCAAGGTACATCCGGAAATCAGGGTGATTATTATACCGGGGACCCAGAATATTTACCTGGAGGCCCTGCGGCGTGGATTCATTGAGACTTTCATTGAAGCCGGGGCCATAGTCAGTACCCCCACCTGTGGTCCCTGCCTGGGAGGGCACATGGGGATCCTGGCCCGTGGGGAAAAGGCCCTGGCTACTACCAACCGTAATTTTGTTGGCAGAATGGGCCACCCGGAGAGTGAAGTTTATCTCTCCAGTCCGGCCGTAGCCGCCGCCAGCGCCATCAAGGGCCGCATTACCTCCCCCGAAGAGATTATTCCCGGCGATATGCCCTAAACAGAAA
>CAZLYH010000044.1:7757-15912 GCA_964563775.1 uncultured Syntrophomonadaceae bacterium
AGGAGGTTAGTTATGAAATTCAGCGGCAAGGTGCACAAATTTGGGGCGGATATTGACACCGACGCCATCATTCCGGCCCGCTATTTAAATACTTCCGACCCGGCCGAACTGGCCCGCCATTGCATGGAAGATGCTGATGCCAGTTTTCCCTCCCGCGTGGAAACCGGGGATATCATTGTGGCTGGGAAAAATTTTGGTTGTGGCAGTTCCCGTGAGCATGCCCCTATAGCTATTAAAGCAGCAGGAGTATCCTGCGTAATAGCCAGCTCTTTTGCCCGTATATTCTACCGTAATGCCATTAACATCGGCCTGCCCATCCTCGAATGTGATGAGGCCGTTGCTGCTATTGAAGCGGGGGATGATGTCGAGGTTAACCTGGACACCGGTTCAATCCGTAATCTTCGCAGTGGGAAGGAATTTCAGGCAGTTCCTTTTCCGGAATTTATGCAGGGGATTATGAACCAGGGTGGGCTGATAAACTATATCCAGGCCCAGCGGTCTGCGAGGTAACCCCTTGTTCAGGCACTTGTATAAAAAATTTTAAGGTCGTGTGATGAAGTCCAATGGCAGGAGTAGTAAGCTGAATTGCACTATGACTAACCGAGGATCTCGACAAAAGTCAAAGCAAGCCGGTTATTATGCCGGTTTAGACGGCAATAAATATATTTTTCGGAGTAATATGCAGCCTCAATCAGCGTCACATGGTTTTCCTGGGTTTCTCACCAGGCCTTTAGGAAAGGATGAAGCTCATGCACAGGATTGCAGTTCTGCCCGGTGATGGTATCGGGGTAGAAATAGTTCCCGAGGCCGTCAAGGCTCTGCAAGCAATTGGTGAACGCTTCGGCCACAGTTTCCAATTCACCGAAGCCCTGATAGGAGGGGCCGCTTATGATGCGGTGGGGCATCCCCTGCCAGCGGAAACCCTTAAGCTTTGCCAAGAATCCGATGCCGTCCTGCTGGGGGCCATTGGTGGTCCCAGGTGGGAAGAGCTCCCGGTTCATCTTCGTCCCGAAGTAGGTGCTCTGCTTCCCTTAAGAAAAGAGCTGCAGCTTTTTGCCAACCTGCGCCCTTGTTTCCTGTTTCCCGGACTCTTAAGCGCCTCCACTCTCAAAGAAGAAACCATAAAAGGGGTGGACCTGCTGGTCATTCGCGAACTTACCGGAGGCCTCTATTTCGGGGAGAAGACCCGGGAAAAAACTGCTGATGGGGGCCAAAAGGCTACTGACCTGCTTAGTTATACCTCTTATGAAATAGAGCGAATTGCCCGTTTTGCATTTCAGACCGCTCGCAAACGCCGCAGAAAGGTTTGTTCGGTTGACAAGGCCAATGTCATTGAAACTTCCCGCCTCTGGAGGGAAACGGTTACCGCTCTGGCTGCGGACTACCCGGATGTAGAGCTGACCCATATGTACGTGGACAACTGTGCTATGCAGCTTATCCGCAATCCACGGCAGTTTGACGTGATTGTAACTGAAAATATGTTTGGGGATATTCTCACTGATGAAGCATCCATGCTAACGGGTTCCATTGGCATGCTGCCCAGTGCTTCTATAGGTGGAAATGTAGCCCTTTATGAACCGTCCCATGGCAGCGCGCCAGACATTGCCGGACAAAAAAAGGCCAACCCTCTGGCTACTATCCTGTCCGCAGCCATGCTGCTAAGATACTCCTTCGACCTGGAGGAAGAGGCT
Source organism: uncultured Syntrophomonadaceae bacterium (assembly GCA_964563775.1). Classification (GTDB taxonomy): domain Bacteria; phylum Bacillota; class Syntrophomonadia; order Syntrophomonadales; family Syntrophomonadaceae; genus CAZLYH01. The sequence continues at coordinate 9,449 of CAZLYH010000044.1, forward strand.
CGGGTTATAGAGGAGTGTGTACGCGAGACCCTGGAGGAGGGTTACCGCACCCCTGATCTAATGGAAGAGGGATGCCAGCTGCTCAATACAGAACAGATGGGGGACATGGTGGCTGGAAAAATACTGGCAGCGTCAACTCGCTAAAATCCCTATGGACCCTGAGGAGCTTTGGAACCGATTTGCATTGACAGGAGGTTACAGTATTGGGGATAAAGAGCTAAAGGTTTTTGTCTACGATACAACTTTACGCGATGGTTCCCAGGCGGAGGGTATTTCCCTTTCCCTGGATGATAAGCTGAAGATTGCCGCCCGGTTGGATTACCTGGGGGTATCCTACATTGAAGGTGGTTGGCCGGGGAGCAATCCCAAGGACCTTGAATTTTTCCGTCGAGCCAGGGAAATGGAATGGCGTCATGCCCGCATTGCTGCCTTCAGCTCCACGCGCAAACCGGGCATCACAGTGAAGCAGGATAGTAATATAGCTGCTCTGTTGGAATCTGGTGTAAAGGTAGCTACCATTGTTGGCAAGGCATGGGATTTTCATGTACGGCGCGCCCTGGAAACCAGCCTGGAGGAGAACCTGGCTATGGTTACGGAAACGGTGGCATATTTGAAGGATCTCGGTCTGGAAGTGATTTTCGATGCTGAACACTTTTTTGATGGTTTCAAGCATAATAAGGGTTATGCCTTACAGGTGTTGCAGGCCGCTGCCGCTGCCGGGGCTGACTGGCTGATTCTGTGCGATACTAATGGAGGAACCATGCCCTGGGAACTGGAACGCATCATTCGGCAGGTGCAGGAACAGGTTCAAGCCCCGCTGGGTATTCACGCCCATAATGATGCCGGCTGTGCAGTGGGCAATTCCCTGCTGGCGGTGCAGCAGGGCTGCCGGCAGGTGCAGGGAACCATTAATGGTTATGGGGAGCGCTGTGGAAACGCCGATCTATGCTCTATCATTCCCAACCTGGAACTAAAGATGGGATGGCAAGCTTTACCACCCGGCCATCTGAAATATCTGACCGAAGTATCCCATTATGTCGGTGAAATCGCCAATATGCCTCACCACAACAATCAGCCTTTCGTCGGTTATGGTGCATTTGCCCACAAGGGTGGGATTCATGTGTCTGCTTTGCTCAAGGACTCTTTAACTTACGAGCACATTAATCCGGAAGCGGTTGGGAATCACCGTCGGGTACTGGTTTCCGAGCTATCCGGGCTGTCCAACCTGCTTTACAAGGCCAAAGAACTGGGTATCGATGTAAACGCCTATGACGCTGAAACCCGGCGGGTCATCAAAGAAATTAAAGAGTTGGAGAGTGAAGGCTTTCAATTCGAGGGGGCCGATGCTTCCCTGGAGTTATTTTTGCGACGCGCCTTTGGTCAGTACCAGGATTTTTTCCAGCTTAAGAATCTGAAAATCATTCTGGAAAAGCAAGAGGAAGAGGAAATCATGGCTGAGGCCGTGATCAAGGTCACCGTTGGGGACCAGACCTTCCATACTGCCGCTGAAGGTGATGGTCCGGTCAATGCCCTGGATAATTCGTTGCGCAAGGCCTTAAGTGAGGTTTACCCGGAAATTGACGATATGCACCTGAGTGATTACAAGGTGCGCGTCCTGAACGGAAATGACGGGACCGCTGCCAAGGTACGGGTACTGATTGATTCGGCCGACCCCAGCGAAAAATGGAGTACGGTAGGGGTTTCGGAAAACATCATTGAGGCATCCTGGCAGGCACTTGTAGACAGTATCAATTACCTGCTGTTTAAGCGCAGGCAACAGAACGGGAAAGAATCCGAATAAAAAACAACTATCGGGTCGGTATTAGTAAACCTCCTGCTGGCAACTGGGCGGCAGGAGGTTTGTGTTTAAGTCAGGTTCGGAAAGTACGTAATAATGCCCTGGTTTGGATGAATAAATATCCCGTCGCCAGGACTTGCCTGGGGCCAAATTTGCAGAACGAAACGGCGCATCTTTTAATGCCGGTTGGGAAATAATTGGTTGACGAATGCTAATTGGTCAACTACAATATTACGAAGAATATGGAAATATAGAGTAAAAACAAATAAAATTTCCATGTATGTCTAAATTGGGAGAGGAACAGGGGCATGACAGATTATAGCCTGGTTAATAACTGCTACCGGGCCATCCTGGCGCAGGTAAACCAACTCGACAGCATGCTTCATTTCAATCCGGGAATGAAGGGATTGTACGAGGAACTGACCGAGCTGGCTTTCTATCTTCTGGAGGATGATAGAAACCGCATTATTAAAGGAATCAATCAGGTCAAGGCCAGTCTGACAGAGCTGGAGGAGATCATCAGGGAAGCTCATTATGGTAGAACACCGCTGACCTATGTTAGCGAAATCCGCACCCACCTTGACTTTCTTATTATCCAATTTTCGCAGAGTAAGCCGTGAATTACCGAAAGATAATCATGCAAGGGTGGAAAATATTATAGGGTTTTCGGTCTCTTTTTAAATACTACTTCGGCGATCCGGATAAGGTCACTTACATCATCCTCGCTCAGCGGTCTTCCTCGGAAGCATAGTTTGGGTTGATAGCGGAGCAGGAGTTCCTTTAGATCCTCTGCTTCTTGGTGCGTGGAAGGAGACGGATCATCGGTTCGCCCCAACAGGTAGTCGACCGAACAGCCTAGAAAGTCGGCCATGGCCAGCAAAGTGTCGATATCCGGCTTGCGTTCGCCGGTTTCATAGCGACTGATGTTGCTGCTGGGTATACCAGTATTTTCGGCAATGTACTTTTGGGACCAGCCTTTCTTCTCCCGTTCCAGCTTCAAGCGATATTCAATAATCGGAATCAACCTCCCAAATCAATCATATTATGTTTAATCCGCCTAAAAAGAATGTTTGCCAAATCGGTTAGAGATTAGGCTGGTTTGCCGATATAGCAACAGGTGGGGCTGTCAACGCAGTTTGGAATCCATTGCGATTACACTTAACCCGATGGTATAGTAAGACTTGAAGAACTATTACATACCAGGGGGCGAAGTCTATGAAGGCAATGATCATGGCGGCGGGAGTAGGTTCCAGGCTTATGCCGCTTACCATGAAGATCCCCAAGCCGATGGTTCCCATGGCCAACCGTCCCTTAATGGAATATATTCTGGAAATTTTGGCCCGACATGGATTTACCGGGCTAATCGCCAACCTCCATTACCATGCGCCAGTGATCAGTGGGCATTTTGGCGATGGCTCCCGTTTTGGGGTATGGTTGCAATATTCCCGGGAAGAGGAGCTGTTAGGGACTGCGGGGGGAGTTAAGAATTGCCAGTGGTTTTTGGACGAAACCTTTGCAGTGGTCAGTGGAGACGCCCTGACTGATATTGATCTAACCCGCTTACTGGAGGAGCACCGTAAAAAAGGAGCCCTGGCGACGATTGCCCTCAAGGACGTTGAGGACGTGGAGCAGTTTGGCATAGTGGTGACCGGGGAGGATGGCCGCATAAACCAGTTTCAGGAGAAACCGCGTCCGGCCGAAGCACTTAGCCATCATGCCAACACAGGTATTTATATTTTTGAACCGGAAATCTTCCGCTATATTCCCACCGGGCAATTCTACGATTTTGGCAAACAAGTATTTCCTCACCTGGTGCGCATTGGTGCACCATTTTATGGCGTTCCCATTGATGACTACTGGTGCGATGTTGGCAACCTCAATACCTATCGTCAGGCGCATAGAGATTTTCTGCGGGGCGAATTGCAGCTTACCCCCGGCGGTGAACTGCGGGAATGTGAGGGTAATAGGGTCCTGCTCGCAGCAGGGAGCAGCGTTGCTGATGACGTAATCATGGAAGGTAATGTGGTAGTAGGGTCTGGCTGCCAAATTGAAAGCGGCACTCGCCTGCGTGATGCAGTTCTCTGGGACCAGTGCCTGGTTGGCCCCCATTCCCGGATATGTGAAGCCATTCTGGGTTCGTCTTGCCGTCTGGGCGGCTCGGTAAACGTGAACCGGGGAACCGTATTAGCCAGCGGGTGTTTTCTGGCCAATGGAGCGGAAACCCCGGCCGGGTCCAGGGTCTTTTCTACCATTGGAGGCGAAATGCAACTGGAACAGGGGTAAAAAACAAGGTTAGAAAACAGGGGGCGGTCCTGGTGTTTTATTAATTAATGAAGACCAGGGCTGCCCCTTTGTTTTGGGACCCCTTTCAAGGAGGGTTTTGGCAAACTATGTCGAAGTAGAGAGAATCAGAGAGATAGACAGATCGCAGCATAAATATAAGATTAGTTGGAGAAAGGTTGGAAGCAATAATGGAAGAAAAAAACTATCTTTTGGAACACACTGTTAGAGCTCACCATCTGATTATTCTTGCCGCCATAGTTGTTACTGCCCTGGCCAGTCTGACCGCTCTAGGGCTGCTTTTCTCCGGTAAAGGCAGCGGGCACCTGACTCTGAGAGCTATAGTAAGCACTACACTCATAATTGTCGTTCTGGTGGGTGTTGCCTGGCAAATTGCCCGGAAGTACCCCGGGGCGGAGTTTACCCGCTATGTAATGGTTACCGTTGTCGCCCTGGCCAAATTCCTCTATGACTGTAATGTGGGGGGGACTTCTGAGTCCTTTCCCGGCCTCTACATGGTAATGATCCTCAGCCTGGTCTATCTTGATTTCAAGGTGACCATATACTCCTGCTTACTGGTTTTGGGTCTGCATATTATTCTGTCCGGGGTTTTGCCTGGGGTCTATGCGCCTACAGTATCTTCACTGGTGGTAGAACGCTATTTGAACCTGGTCTTGCTGGGAGTAGCGGCTGGACTTACGGCGGTGATTGCGGGGAGGCTCCTACGCGATTCTCTGCAAAAAGAACAAGAGGCACGACAGCTCAACCAGCAAATGGGCAAGCTTAGCCTGGGCATTCAGGAAAAGGCCGGTTTTTTAGTGGAAGCTGCCAATCGGCTGACCTCAGTGGCTAATAGTTCTGGAGAGGTTGCTGCCCAGGTTAGTGCCAGTGTGGATAGTTTGGCAGATGGAGCCGGCAACCAGGCGGCTTACGTGGTACATACCAATGAATTGGCCCAACAGATGGCAGAGGATCTGGTGGGAATGGGAGAAAGCATTAAGCTGGTTAGCAGCCGCGCGGAGCAATTCCGGAATATCGTTGAGGAGGGGCAGCGGGTTATAACCCGGCAGGTTGATTCCATGGGTAAATACAAGCAATCTGCCGAAGCAGTAGTGGAGTCAGTAGAAATGCTCAGTCAGAAGTCCCGGGAGATCGAAGTGATCGTCAGCCTTATTACCGGTATCGCTGACCAGACCAACCTGCTGGCCTTAAATGCCGCCATTGAGGCAGCCCGGGCCGGGGAGGCCGGAAGAGGTTTTGCGGTTGTGGCAGAGGAAGTCCGCAAACTGGCGGAGGAATCCGGAAAGGCCGCTTCCAGCATCGAGGGAATTATCCAGGAAATTCAGGAAGGGATGACCAGTACCGGCAATGAAATGTCAAATTCCCGCCGGGTTCTCGAGGAGCAGGGCGGTGCCTTGCAAGATACCCAGCAGATGTTTGCCCGGGTGGAATCTGGAGCTCACGATATAGATGGGGCCATACATGAAGTAACGACCGTCGCAGACAAGGTCCTGGGGGCTACTGATGAAGTGGTGAGGGAAATCGGGAACATCTCTGCAACTTCGCAGCAGTCAGCAGCAGGTACCGAGGAAATCGCTGCCCTGGTGGGTGAGCAGAATGATTCCATCCGGCGGTTGATGGGAATGGTAAAGGAACTGGAACAGGCTGCGGAAGAATTGCAATACTTACTCGCTGACCAGCAATAGACTGACCAGAGAAAAACCCCCGAGGTGATACAACTCCAATACCTCGGGGGTTTTCACATGCGGTCTTATGCTGAACAAAGAAAATCAGGAGCCGGGCTTTACCTCTATTTGGGGTGGTCCAAAAAGTTCATTATACTCTTTGTCCAGATCCTCAATTTTAGTTTTTTTCAACAGGGGCAGATCTTCTTCAAATATAGGAGCCATGCCCAGAATTCTCATATGGCCCTGTTCATTAATAAGAATAGCCCGCTGCAGGCCTACCGGTTTACCCTCTTGGAGCAAACGACAGACCACTACGGCTACATTTTCTCCCTTTTGGGTGTATTCGGACAATATTTCGAAAGTCATATTTGCGGGAGGAGCCTGTTCCTGGCCTGAGGCTTCCATCAATAACACCATAGACTGTTCCACCGCGGCACGATTGTTAACCATTTCCTGCGGGCTGGAACCAAATTGTGGAAGCATCGGCGCGAAGGATAAAACGCTCAGCTTATCTACCGCTGTTTTGTAATCCTGCGCCAGGATGGCGGTATAAAAGTCGTCGACGGCCAGTTCAGAATCCATGGGAATGACATAGGCCGCATAATAATACATGGCGGCCAGGATAAGAATAATCATGATAAATATCCAGCGTGGCACACCTGTGGGAGCAGTTTTCTCCAAAATAAAGCCTCCATTCC
>CAZLYH010000045.1:0-5096 GCA_964563775.1 uncultured Syntrophomonadaceae bacterium
CAGGGGTAAGCCAGAAGTTGAAAGAATTCGGTGGAGGCTACCGTAAGAAGTGCGCTGGCTGCGCCTACCATAGCAAAAAGACGAACGGAATACCTACTGGTGCCCAGGCCCACCAGCATACCAACGATTCCCCCCACCAAGATTCGCCCCAGTATGGTTAAAGTGGTCATAAAATTCGATAGTTGGGGGCTTCCTTGGTAATGGCTATATCGTGAGGATGGCTTTCAATAAGGCCGGCGTTGGTAATGCGTACAAAACGAGTTTTGGTTTTCATTTCCTCAATATTCTGTACCCCGCAATAACCCATTCCGGCACGCAATCCTCCCATCAGCTGGAAGATGGTCTCGGAAACATAGCCTTTGTATGGGACCCGTCCTTCGATGCCTTCCGGAACCAGTTTCTGGGCATCCTCCTGGAAATAGCGATCACTGCTTCCCTGTATCATGGCATCAATAGAGCCCATGCCCCGATAAATCTTATAACTTCTCCCCTGCAGGATAACCACTTCACCAGGACTCTCATCGGTACCGGCAAATAGGTTACCCAGCATAACCACATCCGCACCTGCGCCAATCGCCTTGCAGATATCCCCCGAAAACTTGATCCCGCCATCAGCAATAATGGGAACCCCATAGCTGGAAGCTACGGCAGCACAGTCCATTACGGCAGTAATCTGCGGCATGCCAATTCCTGCCACTACGCGGGTGGTACAGATGGAACCCGGGCCAATGCCAACCTTCACGGCATCCGCCCCCGCTTTGATTAGTTCCTCGGTTGCCTCAGCGGTGGCCACATTGCCGGCAATAAGTTCCAGGTCGGGGAAACGGTTTTTGATTTGCTCCACCATTTGGATTACCCCGGTCGAGTGCCCGTGGGCGGTGTCTACTACTACTACATCCACTCCCGCCTTTTTTAAAGCCTCGACCCGATTAAAGGTATCGTGGGTTACTCCCACCGCTGCACCAACCAGCAACCTGCCTCTTAAATCCTTGGCGGCATGGGGATATTTATAGGTCTTTTCAATATCTTTTATGGTGATAAGACCCATGAGGTTAAAATCATCATCTACCAAAGGCAATTTCTCTATTTTGTATTTGCGCAGGATTTCCATGGCCTCATTCATACTGGTTCCCACGGGAGCAGTTACCAGTTTCTCACTGGTCATAACGTTTTTTATGGGCTGGCTAAAATCCGTTTCAAAGCGGATATCTCTATTGGTAATGATTCCGACCAGTTTTCTCCCCTCGGTAATAGGTACGCCGGAAATGCGGTAATGCTCCATGATATCCAGGGCATCTTGAATGCGGTTGTCCGGGGAAAGGAAAAATGGGTCGGTGATGACCCCATGCTCGGAACGTTTTACCCGATCCACCATGCGGGCCTGCTCTTCAATGGACATATTCTTGTGGATAATGCCAATGCCGCCTTCACGAGCTACGGCAATCGCCATACGGGTTTCGGTAACTGTATCCATTCCGGCACTCATAACCGGGATTTCCAGCCGGAGCTTGCGGGTCAGGCGGGTTGATAAATTCACATCACGGGGAAGAACCTCGGAACGGCCAGGTATTAATAGTACATCATCAAAGGTCAAGCCTTCTTTGGCAAATCGATCGGTCATGAAATTGGGCCTCCTTAAGAAATTTAAAACATCTTATCTCATTACCTGCTCTTTTTCAATACAACCAGGACAGCAAGTGGACTTTTTTATTCAGGTCAGTCCCCGCCCGTCACGGAACTGATGCCATAATGCCAGAAGTGGTCTTCCAATAAGGCTATGGTAGGCTGACTGACCTGGAACTCCCGGGCCATTTCTGCGGTGTTCTTTCCATCTTTTATACACTGAATAAACTGATCAAAGTCTACCCCGGCTTCTTCGGTCATTTCCTGTAAAGCCGGTATTCTGCTCCAGGGAGGATAAGAACCCTTTTCATACTTCGTAAAATCCATCTTATCTTCCTCCTTTTTATTTAGCATGCCCCCGGCTTGACCTGCAATAACCATAAAAAAAGCCAGGGAGCCTTGGGGCCTCCCCGCTAAACAACCATGACCATGAATAAATCATCCAACCATGATTCCACTGCCAAAACCATAAATGTCCTGGTTGGGATCAAAAATGCAGAAACCGTCGACAAAGCATGATAGAGACAGCGAGACAAGCAGCTGGTGTTAACCATGCATAGTCCTGGCGGCAGAATATCTATGTATCCAAATAGAATCAACCCTCTGTAATGATGATCAAATCGAGTGGTTTTTCAGACGCATATGGGTATTATCGATGTCTACCACAATAACTTCCCGCCCCACTTTTTTAACTGCCTCCCAGGGGATAACCAGCTTTTGGCGATCGGCCCAAAAATTAAAGGCATTGCCCCGGTTGGGCAGAATGATGGAAACTATGTTACCGGTTTCCTGGTCTACCAACATGTCGGATTCCCCAACTGTACCCATTCGCATCCCATCATAAATATTGACCATTTCTTTGCCTACCAGTTCGTTTAAACGCATGGTCTCCCCTCCCCGACTTCGCTTTAATCTGCTTCTCTTTTAAACCCCGGTATGACCGAATCCCCCGTCGCTGCGCCGGGTGTCGTCCAGGTCCTCGCTCTCGATCAATTCCACTCGCTCCACCCGGGCAAAGACCATTTGGGCGATCCGCTCTCCTCTTCTCAAAATATACTCTTTGTCCCCCAGGTTTATAACAATCAGCTTGATTTCTCCCCGATAGTCAGCATCTATGGTCCCCGGGGTGTTGAGGAGAGTCACCCCATGATTCCAGGCCAGACCGCTGCGGGGACGAACCTGGGCCTCACAGCCGGGCGGTATGGCAATGGCAATTCCCGTAGGAACCAGGGTTCGCTGCCCGGGAGCCAGGGTTATTTCCATCTCTTCCAGGGCTGCGTAAAGATCCAGTCCGGAAGCCCCTTCACTCATATAGCGTGGTAAAGGGAGATCGTGGGAATGCAGGCGTTTAAGTAATATTTTCATCTTCAATTCTCCTCAAAAAAAGGTGGTCACTCCGGCTTGTCTTTTTCAAGTTCCCGGTTTGGATCTCAGACCCAGGATTGGGAGTACTGTTTTTTTACATCTTCCAGGACATCCGGTGAGCCAATTGCCGCCAGGGAAAAGCGTTGCGGGGATAATAATTCCCGGGCCAATTCCTGAATGGTGCTGGTTTTTACGGCCATGATTTTCTCTATGATTTCTTCCAAGGGGGTGACCTGATTATACATCAGTACCGATTTGCCAAGGCGATTCATACGGTTCATAACGCTTTCCATTCCCAGGTAAAGGCTTGACTTAATCAGCTTCTGGGTGCGAACCAGTTCCTCCTCGCTGATTCCCACATTAATGAACTGATCCAACTCCCGCTTGAGGACCTGAAAAAAAGACTCCAATTTTCCCGGGCTGGTCCCCACATAGATGACATAGGAGCCACTGTCCGAGAAATTGGAGGGGTAGGAATAAATGGAATAGGCCAGGCCCATTTCTTCCCGGATAGCCTGGAAAAGGCGCGAACTGATGCCCCCGCCCAGGATGCTGTTCATTATGTTCTGGGCGAAGCGGCGCGGGTCGTGAAAGGAAATACCGGGTACTCCCATGCAGATCTGCACCTGTTCGGTTTCCTTGGGCAGCAGATACAGGAAACGCTCCGATTGCTGCGGAGCGGTTAGTTTGAATTCGGGCTGACCTGACGGTACCCGGACCAGATGACGCTCCACCTCTTCTCTGACTTCATCGGCTTTCACATTGCCAGCCACAGCTATAACCATGTTACTTGGTACATACCCATAGCGGTAATAACCATAAAGGTCATCCCGGGAAAACCCTTCCACCGTTTCCAGTGTCCCCAGGGTGGGTTGTCCCAGACCATGGCCCAACCAGAGCTGCTGGGCAAAGATATCATGAATGAGGTCATCGGGAGTATCCTCATACATATTGATCTCTTCTACCACCACGCCCTTTTCCGTTTCAAAATCCCGCTCGGCCAACCGGGAATGAAAAACCATATCGAAGATGGTATCCATAGCCGTATACAAGTCCTCGTCCAGAGTGCGGGCATAAACGCAGGTGTTTTCCCGGGCGGTGTAAGCATTCAACTGGCCACCCATGCCTTCAAAAAGGTCGGCTATATCACGAGCCGACCGATCTTCTGTTCCTTTAAACAGCATGTGCTCAATAAAATGACTGGCCCCGGAAAGGCTATGTGGCTCATGACGCGAACCAACCCCGATAAACACTCCCAGAGCAGCTGACTTCACATAGGGGATTTCTTCTACTACCAACCGAGCCCCACCACCTAGGTTCCAGAGTATCTGCACAAATCTACCCCCATAAATTCAAGTTCTTATCATTATTCTTCCCGTCTGGCCCTATTCCCTTTCCCGGAGAATAAATCTTTGGCCCGGTTGAAGATATTGCGCCTGACCTCCACCTCCTGTCGACATTCCAGGGGGACTACCGCAATTATTTTTTTATCTGCATACACTTCAATATACCCAAGTTGCTGCCCCTTTACCAGTGGTGCCTCGGCCAGGTATTGAAAATGAACCTTTTTTTCAATTGCGGGACTATCCTGCCCCTTTAATATAAAAAGCGATGATCGGGGAAATGCCTCTGCCCATAGACTGTTTCCGTTCTTCACCCGCACCTGCTTGAAGAGCTGGTTACGATCAATAACTTGCCAAGGAGCAAATCCATTGAACCCATATTCCAGTAACCGAACACAGTCAGAAGCCCGGTCCCCCGAGCGCAGGGCCACAGCAATCAGGGAACGCTGACCGCGGGTTGCGGAAGCCACCAGGCATTTGCCGGCGGCGTCAGTGGTTCCCGTTTTGATTCCGCTGGCCCCGGGGAAGCTGTCCAGGAGGGTATTGGTATTGTAAATGGTGTAGGGCTGGCGGTAGGAGGGATGGCCAAAGTTGGTCTGGCGGGTGGCCACCAGCCTGCTTAAAACCGGATCGGCCAGCAGATAGCGCCCCATCTGAGCCAGGTCCAGGGCGGTACTGTAATGATTACTGGCGGGAAGGCCGGAAGCGTTCACAAAATGTGAATCCGCGGCACCGATGATTAAAGCCTTTTGGGACATAAGATGG
>CAZLYH010000045.1:5106-15674 GCA_964563775.1 uncultured Syntrophomonadaceae bacterium
CCAAAGAGACTCTCGTCACCGGCTACATGCTCAGCCAGTACTACGGCAGCATCATTGGCGGAACGAATCAGTGCCGCCTTGAGCAATTCCTCCACGCTGATGGTCTGGTTCTCCCGTAAGCCGATGGTAAACGGTGGGGTTTGGGAAGCATTTTTACTTACCACGGCGGTTTCACTAAGGTCGGCGTAGTCCCGGACCAGGATGGCGGTCATCATTTTAGTGGTACTGGCCACCGGACGTTTCCGGGCGGCGTTTTTGGATAGCATGGTCTGTCCGGTGTTAGCGTCAACCAGGCAATAATATTGGGAGGAAACGTAGGGAGCAGCTATCAGGTTGTCACTGGCCCATAGCAGTGAGAAGCCTCCTGCTGCCAGTATAATCAGCACAATCTTGACGCCGGCCCGCCGCCAGCTCTGGAGTAACCCGACTACTAACCATCTCAATGCCAAATCCATCCGTCCTATTTAGTAGCCGATTCCGGTTTTACAATTTCCTCAATCGGCACCATCCTGTAACCTTCATCTTTAAGCTCTTTTAACAGCGTGGGCAGTGCTTTCAAGGTGGGTTCGGTGGGATGCATGAGAACAATGGCGTCGTTGTGTACCCGGTTCATAACCCTTTTTGTAATTACTTCCGGTGCAGGTCGCTGCCAGTCTACTGTGTCCACGCTCCACATAATAAGCTGATAGTTTAAATCGGATACTGCAGAGACCACTTGCTGGTTCTGCTCTCCATAGGGGGGAGCAAAAAAGCGGGATTTCTTGCCGGTAATTTCGGCAATGGTTTTTTCTGCCCCCCGCACCTGTTCCTTAATCTGAGTGCTGGATAGTTGGTTGAAATGAAGGTGTTTATCTCCATGGTTTTGAATACTATGACCGGCCTGGCTCATGTTTTTAAGAATGGCCGGATTCTTCCTGGCCCAGGTGCCGGTAACAAAAAAGGTGACCCGGGCATCCTGTTTTTTGAATTCCTTAAGCATGGCAGGAATAAACTCCTCGCCCCAATCCACGTTAACTGTCAGGGCTACGGCCTTTTCGCCGGTGTTTCCCTGATAAATTGGTTCCTGTACCTGGGAGACAACCCCTACCGAATCCAGGTAGATTATAGATACCCCCAGAAAGGTACAGATGAGCGCGAATACTGCTACAGATAACAACAGGTTACGTCTGGAAAAGTAATATACTTTCATCATTCTCCCCCTCCATACACACTCGCCCAAACTCTCCCCCGGCTCAAACCACATTTTATAATCACCGGCTCCGGACGGTTGTTTAAAATTTTCAGGTCCAGATAACCGTAATTGACAGTTGCATCACGACCAGCCGGTACGTAGCGGACTGGTCGGCTGTGCGGGTGGCGCTCCACAATGCGTAAACCACTGCTTAAGGCTGCATTGTAAATGGTACTGGATACCTGGCATACGCCCCCGCCGAAGTCCATCCCTCCCCCTCCCATCAGAATGACCGGTGCCGGAAGATAGCCCCGTTCCGGGGTTCTGGGTCCTACCGTCTCGTTGAAGGAAAACACCTCTCCGGGCCAAACCACGGTATTGTTTACCGCCGAACTGGCCAGGGAAATATTGCTATGCCGCTGATAAGTTCCACTGACTCCAGTCTCGCAATATCCCAGGACCCGTTTAATTTTCTGAAGGTCGGCAGCCGTATAGCGCGGATAGATGGTAATCATCTCCGGCTTAAGCCTCTGGCTCTCTGTCGCCGATAGAATCCGGGAGACGGTGTTCTCTATATCGAGGATGCGCCCATTTCTTCCCGGAATAATAGTGCCAGTTTGTTTATCCAAACGTGGTTCCAGGGGTAAAACCTGTTCCCGTACCGCCAGTTCCTCGACTGCCAGGCGAACCTCATCAGCCAGGAGTCCGCCCAGGTTTTCTCCCGCAATAGTGACCCCCGGTTTAACCCCAAAAAAGTGTCGCTCGGCCTGATCCAGCCAGTTAGCCACCAGGGGCACACTGATCAGGAAGGTGAGAAACAATAGATCCCGGCTATGCAGTTTAAAAGTATATAGGTGTTTAATGATTCTCCTCCACCCGGGGTCAAGATGCTCTTTAATTTGTATTCAGCAGTTGCTCTGCCTATGCGTCAGGAACCGGAGTTCCCCAGAAAATGCAAATAAACCGAGATTAGCTCGGTTTACTTGAGTTGTTGATTCGCTATGTGCTTAAGACTGCTGTCAAGAGGATTTTACTGCGCTCTTTAGCACCGCTTTACGGGATAGATTAACCCTACCCTGTCTATCAATCTCCGTGACTTTAACCAGGATCTGATCACCGATGTTGACAACATCCTGTACTTTGTTAACCCTCTCCTCGGCCAACTGGGAGATATGCACCAGGCCTTCCTTGCCGGATGCGCCCAATACACCGGGAATAATTTCAACAAAAGCTCCAAAGTCCATGATGCGCTTTACCGTTCCCATATAGGTCTTGCCAACCTCTACCTCGGCAACGATGGCTTCGATAAGGGATTTGGCTCTCTGGGCGGCGGACTCGTCGATGGCCATAATAAAGAGACTGCCGTCATCCTCGATGTCAATCTTGCAGCCGGTTTCATCTACTATCTTGTGAATAATTTTTCCACCCGGGCCAATGACCTCGCGGATTTTATCGGGATGAATCTGCATGCGGATCAGGCGCGGTGCGTAGGGAGACAGTTCCTGGCTGGGCTTGTCAATTACTGCCACCATCTTCTCCATAATAAACATGCGCGCCTTTTTGGCTTTGCCCAAAGCCGCGGTGAGAATTTCCCGGTTAATCCCGGTAATCTTAATGTCCATCTGTACCGCCGTGACCCCCTGGCTGGTTCCTGCCAACTTGAAGTCCATGTCGCCCAGGGCATCCTCAATCCCCTGGATGTCGGTCAGAATGGCAAAGTTGTCCTCACCTTTCACCAGGCCCATGGCAATTCCGGAAACGGGGGCTTTAATGGGAACACCGGCGTGCATCAGTGACAGGGTACTGCCACAGACGCTGCCCATGGAACTGGAACCATTGGATTCCAAAACCTCGGAAACCACGCGGATAGTGTATGGGAATTCTTCTTCCGAAGGAATTACTGCCAACAAGGCACGCTCCGCCAAGGCGCCGTGGCCAATTTCTCTTCTTCCCGGACCGCGCATGGGCTTGGTTTCCCCGGTACTGTACGGCGGGAAGTTGTAGTGATGGATATAGCGCTTCCGATCTTCATTGCCCAATCCGTCCAGGATTTGTTCCTCACTAATGGCACCCAGGGTGGTAACCGACAGAACCTGAGTTTGTCCACGAGTGAACAAGGCTGAGCCGTGGGGCCGGGGCAGGAAACCCACTTCGCAACTGATAGAACGAATCTCATCCAGTTCGCGGCCGTCAACACGCTCGCCATGTTCCAGGACCATTTTGCGAACGACTTCCTTGAGGAGCTTGTCGACCAGGTTGCCGACCGCTTTCTCTTCCTCAGGATAGACTTCCTCGAAATGCTCCATGATGGAAATCTTGGCTGCGTCCATGCTGGCTTCCCGGGCCAACTTATCCGGATTTCGTACCGCCTCTTCCAGAAGTGGAAGCGAATATTCCCGAATGGACTGTTCCATTTCTTCGTCCGTTTCGGGAGCAATTACTTCCATTTTCTCCTGCCCCAATTCAGCAATTATGGGATCCTGAAACTCCACCAGTCGCTGGATTTCCCGATGGGCAAACATTATGGCCTCCAGCAGAAGGTCCTCAGGAACCTCATTGGCATTGCCTTCCACCATCATAATGGCATCTCTGGTTCCGGCCACTACCATGTGCAGATCACTTTTCCTGGTTTGTTCCAGGGTGGGGTTAATTACCAGTTCCCCGTCAACCAGGCCCACAATAACTGCAGCAATCGGTCCAGCGAAGGGAATATTGGAAATGCCCAAGGCCATAGACGTACCGATACAGGCAGTAACATCGGGTGGGTTGTCCGGTTCTACGGAAAGAACTGTCGCTACCACATGGATATCGTTTTTAAACCCTTTGGGAAAAAGCGGACGAATGGGCCGGTCAATCTGGCGGGCAGACAGTGTTGCCAGTTCAGTAGCGCGTCCCTCACGCTTGATAAAGCCACCGGGTATTTTGCCCACTGCATACTGTTTTTCCTCGTAGTCCACCGTCAGAGGAAAAAAGTCGATGCCTTCCCGAGGCTCCCGGGAGGCTGTCGCTGTAACCAGCACTACCGTATCCCCGTATCTGACCAGGGCCGAACCGTTGGCCTGTTTGGCCACCTGCCCCAGCTCTACTATCAGCGGCCGACCGGCGATTTCAGTCTGATACTTATGAACGATGGTGAATCTCCTCCTTTCTGAGAGTTAGAACCTGTCCAACGGATACAACCTGGGAACCACCGCTTTCAGGACAATGGTTCCTTTATAAAGTTAAAGAGCGGCTGTTTCCGCTCTTTACCTTCTTAACCCCAAGCGGGTAACAATTGTGCGGTAGCGCTCGAAATCTTTTTTCTTAAGGTATTCAAGCAAAGATCTGCGCTGACCGACCATTTTCAGCAACCCCCGCCGGGAATGATGGTCCTTTTTATTGATCTTTAGATGTTCGTTAAGATAATTAATTCGTTCGGTAAGTATAGCAATCTGTACTTCCGGTGAACCAGTATCATTCTCATGAATCTGGTAGGATTGAATAAGCTCCTGTTTCTTTTCCGGGGTTAATGCCAAGGTTTCACCTCCTCCGTTATTGAATCGCCTCTCAACCAAGGAAGACGTCGGTGAAATCGCCCTCCCTAGCCGAAGGTTCCTGGGCCAGGGCCCTTAAAAAAACGGATATAATAGCCGCTCTTTAGCTATCCTCGTCTATATTTTACCAGTTATCCCGTCATTCCATACCCGGACCAGCAAATAACCAAGGTAAATTGTAGCACAGGGCCAAAGAAAAGTAAAATCACTCCTCGCCTGCTTTACCCAGTAGCTGACGGGCCGTTTCCCGGTCACTGGTTATCTGGGCTACCAAAGCCTCAACGCTGTTAAACCGTTTTTCTCCTCGAAGCCGTTGGTAAAGGAGAATGCGCAGATGCTGGCTATATATCTCCTGGTCAAAATCAATTAGATGCGCTTCGACTGACAAAGGGTATTCCTGATGGAAGGTTGGTTTCTGGCCAATGTTAATTACTGCCGGATGGATGGAGTCACCCAGTGCTGCCCAGGCTGCATAGACGCCGGTGGCCGGAAGAACCAGCTCCGGGTTTATTTCCAGATTAGCAGTGGGAAACCCGATGGTCCTTCCCCGTTTTTCACCTTCTGCTACCAGCCCTTCCAACATGGGAGGATAACCTAGCATCGCCGTGGCTTCTTTTACTCTCCCCTCCTCCAGGTATTCCCGGATTTGGCTGCTGGAGACTACGCGATCAGCAATGGTAACCGCCGACTGCACATAAACAGAGAACCCATATTCAGTTCCCAATTCTTTCAGCCGATCCGGAGTGCCCACTCCTTTATGGCCAAAGGAGTAATTGAAACCCACAAAGGCAGCACTAACTCCCAGACAGTCCAAGAGGATTTGTTTGACGAATTCCCGGGGACTGCAGCGGGCAATGGCCGGAGTAAAACTATGGTAAATCAGCACATCCAGTCCCAGCTCAGCCAGAAGCTCCGCCTTCCTATCGGCTGAGACCAGCAGACGTGGGGCATTTTCTGGTGCCAGCACCCGGGCCGGGTGCGGTTCGAATATGAAGGCGGCCGTCTGGGCACCATCCCTGCGTGCCCGGGAAACCATTTCCTTAATAAGGCGCTGGTGTCCAATATGTATGCCATCAAAATTCCCCAGGGCAAGATAAATTCTTCCGCCCGAAGCGGGTTGAAAATTACCTGCTTCCCTAATAATCTGCATAGACGCTGTTCAAACCTTTCCATCCTGAATTATCTCTGCTGCAGTAAGATTATTACTGGTATCAAGCGGTCTTTAACACCCGCATCGGTTTTAATGTAGTACCTTCTTCTCCCTGGGACCTGCCCAGGGCTATCAACCGGCCTTCCATCGAGTAGATGCGCAGGTCTCCTTCGGGAAGCCGGTTGGGCCAGGAGAGCGATTGTCCGTTCATAACCGCTAGAACCTGGCTTTCATCCTGGAGATAAACTGCCGCCAGATGGCCCAAAGGAAAATCGAGAGGCAGAAGAAAATCCGACGGTGACCCTTCACAAAGCCGTGACAGTGAAACTGCTTGCTCCAATTGGAAAACACCACTGGCTACCCGAACCAGTGCCGATAAAAAAGCGCCTGTCCCCATAACCTGGCCTATATCATGGGCCAAGGTGCGAATATAGGTCCCGCGTGAACACTCAACTAAAAGGTCGGCCTGCAGATAGTCACCGGCCCAGACCAACTCTTCCATTTCCAGGCGGTAAATGGTGATAGTTCGGGCTTCTCTTGGTACCTCAATCCCGTCCCTGGCCAGTTCATAGAGCCTTTTTCCCTGATGGTGCACCGCCGAGAACATGGGCGGCACCTGCGGTATGACGCCGGTAAACGATGTCATCACCTTAATAAGTTCCTCCCGGGAAAAAGCCGGCCGCATCCGGTACTCGATTTGACCCTGTGCATCCTGGGTATCGGAAACTGCTCCAAAACTGACTTTGGCCCGGTAGGTTTTATGTTCTTCTCCCAAATAAGGAATCAAGCGGGTGGCCTGTCCTACAGCAACGGGTAAAACGCCTTCGGCCATGGGATCCAGCGTCCCCAGATGCCCGAGTTTGATTCCCCGTGGCAGAGTTTTTTTTAGTCTGCGCACTACATCAAAAGAGGTCAACCCGGCTGGTTTGTCGATATTGAAAAACCCCTGCAATTATGCCATCACGTCCTTTACAGCGTCCAGAACCCGAGCTATGACCTGCTCCAGACTGCCCTGTAACTGAGCCCCGGCGGCCTGCTTATGACCGCCTCCGTCAAAGCTGGCGGCCAATCGGGCTACATCCACAGCTCCCCGGGAGCGAAAGCCCACTTTCACTATTCCGGGGGAAACCTCTCTGAAAAGCAGGCTGATTTCTACCCCTTTTATAGAGCGAGCAATATTGATAATCCCCTCCGGGTGTACTTGCCCGGCCTCCAGTCTGTCCACTTCCTCCAGGGGAAGAACCATCCAGGCAATCCTGCCATCCTGACTCAATTCCAGGTGCTGCAGGGCCTGGCGCATAAGAAGTACTTCCTGTAGCGGCTTTGACTCCAGGAGCTTGATACGGGCTTCGTCCACATCGGCGCCCAGTTCAATGAGCTGGGCTGCCGCACGCATAGTGTGGCTGCGGGTGTTGCTGTTCATAAAGCTGCCCGTATCCATTACGATTCCAGCATAAAGGCAGCGGGCCATGGACTTATTAACGACTACCTGCATCAAATTCAACAGCTCAAAAACAATTTCCGCCGTGGCCGCTGCATCAGTGTCCACATAATTGTAATCAGCAAATAATTGGTTGCCCTGATGATGATCCAGGTTAAAAGAGCAACTTCGACCGGACAGGGCCTGCAACAGATCCTCTCCTATCCGTAGCGGATCGCCACAGTCCAGAAATATTACGTTTTCCACCGGTGGCTCCAGCCGACTGGCCGGCAGGATTACATCTATGGCGGGCAAGTAATGGTATAGAGGAGGAAGCGGATCCTGCGAGTACACTTGAACCTTTTTCCCCAGGGATTGCAGACCCAGATATAGGGCCAATAAAGAGCCGATGCAATCCCCGTCAGGTATGGCATGACCGACCAGTATGAACTTATCCCGTTCCCGCAGACGATAAGCTATCTCTACCAGGTGGTTCATTCCGGTTCTCCTGTCTGATTGATCTCATCCAATATGGAGGATATGCGCATGCCGTGCTCGATGGATTTATCCAGACGTATTTCCAGTTCCGGGGCATGCCGGACTTGAATTTCCTTGGCCAGCTCACTGCGCAAATACCCCCGGGCCCTCTGCAGACCCTGGATGGTTTCTTTTTGTCGCTGTTCATCCCCCATTACACTGAAATATACCCGCGCGTGGCCTAGATCGCCGGATACCTCAGCTCGGGTGATCGAAACCGTGGAAAAGTCAATGCGTGGGTCCTTTATTTCCTCTTTGATAATCCGGGAAAGAATGCGTTTGATTTCCTCAGACATTCTCTCCTGCCTGCGTTTGCTCAATCTTTCACCCCCTAACGGAGATGTAGTAGTGAAAATAGAATGGCCCTTGGGGATAATTCCTTGTCGCAGGTTAGCACTGAAATCTAGAGCCCCTGATGTTCCCCGGCACTCGCTATAGTACCGGGGAAACATAAAGGTTGCTGACTTATATTACACTTTAGCTAAAGGTGACGGGGAATTTCCTCCATGACGTAGGCCTCGATAATATCCCCTTCTTTTAGGTCATTAAAATCTTTGATACCCATTCCACATTCATAGTTTTCCATTACTTCTTTGACGTCGTCCTTAAAGCGCTTCAGAGAGGCCAGTTTGCCATCATAAATGATGACTCCGTCGCGTAGGACACGAACATTGGAGTTGCGTTGGATTTTTCCGTCCAGCACATAGCAGCCGGCTACCATACCTACATCCGGTACCTTGAAAAGTGCCCGTGCTTCCGCACGTCCCAGGTATTTCTCCTGGTACTCGGGGTCCAGAAGACCCACCATGGCCTTTTTTACATCATCGATGGCTTCGTAGATTACCCGGTAAAGACGCACATCAATATCTTCAACTTCAGCCGATCGTTTGGCATTCATATCAGGTCGAACGTTAAAGCCGATAATGATAGCCCGGGATGCTGAAGCCAGCATTACATCGGTTTCTGTAATGGCTCCCACCGCCGAGTGGATTACGTTTACTTTCACTTCCTCGGTGCTGAGCCGTAGAAGAGACTGGCTCAGGGCTTCAATGGAGCCCTGCACATCTCCCTTGATAATCAGGTTAAGCTCCTTTACCTCAGCGTCTTGCATTTGTTTAAAGAAATCATCCAGGGAGACGCGACTGCTCTGCCGCTGTTCCTCCAGCTTCTTTTCGCTGTTGCGCAGGCTGACGATCTCCTTGGCAACTTTTTCATCACAGACCACCACTTTACCGCCAGCCTCCGGAACCTCCGACCACCCGGTAATTTCCACCGGCATGGAAGGAAGCGCTTTATCAACCCTGCGTCCCCGGTGGTCGGTCATGGCGCGTACCCGGCAGATTTTATTGCCGCACACCACAACATCACCAATTTTCAAAGATCCCTTGAGAACCAGAACGGTAGCTACCGCTCCCTTACCCCGGTCCAATTCACCTTCTACTACCACCCCTTCAGCGGGACGGTCGGGATTGGCCTTTATTTCTTGCATCTCGGCTACCAAAAGGATCATTTCCAGCAGGGTATCAATATTCAGGCCCTGTTTCGCAGAAACAGGAACAAAAATAGTATCCCCGCCCCACTCCTCAGGTACAATGCCATATTCCGTAAGTTGCTGCATAACCCGATCCGGATTTGCCTCAGGTTTATCTATCTTGTTAACCGCCACCACAAAAGGAACCTGGGCGGCACGGATATGGTTAATGGCCTCTACGGTCTGCGGCATCACGCCGTCATCTGCCGCGACCACCAGAACCACAATATCGGTCAGGTTGGCACCCCGGGCGCGCATGGCTGTGAAGGCCTCGTGCCCAGGCGTATCAATAAAGGTAATGCGATTATCATTTACTTTAACCTGATAGGCGCCGATATGCTGGGTAATACCTCCCGCCTCACCGGATACCACATCAGCCTGCCTGATACGGTCCAACAGTGATGTCTTGCCGTGGTCTACGTGTCCCATGACCGTTACTACCGGAGGCCGGAAAACCAAGCTGGCCTCGTCATCAACGATTTCTTCCAGCAACCTGGCTTCTTCTGATACTTCTCTCTCCACCTTTACCTCGTAGAGGCTGGCCACGATTTCAGCAGTCTCATAATCGATGACCTGATTGATGGAAGCCATGGTTCCCAGATCCATAAGCTTTTTTACTATTTCCGCAGAACCCCGGTTGAGTTTTTCGGCCAGGTCGCGTACGGTAATAGTTTCACCTACGGTGATCAATTCAGGCAGAACTTGTACAGCATCTTCCTTTTTCCGTTTGTGTTTGGACTTTTTATAGGGTCGCCCGAAACCTCTGGTCGGCGGCGCAGCACCTTTTTTAACCGGCTTGTTTTTATCCCCCGGCTTACCTTCCGACCGTGGCTTGGGCGGCGCTGTACGCCCGGCAGATGGTTTGGGGGATTCAGGAGCGCGTTGAGGCCGCTTCTCGCCAGGAGCAGCCGATTTCTCTCCCGGACGCGGGGAGGGGGGCTTCCGTTTATCCTGAGACTGAGGTCGGGGCCGAGTATCGTCACGCCGTATCGGCTGGGACCCTTGCGGTGCAGCCGGGGAGGCAGGATGATTATCCTGTGGCCGGGGCGTTCGATTATCCTGTGGCCGGGGCGTTCGATTATCCTGTGGCCGGGGCGCCCGGTTATCCTGTGGCCGGGGCGCTCGATTATCCTGTGGCCGGGGCGCTCGATTATCCTGTGGCCGGGGCGCCCGATTATCCTGTGGCCGGGGCGCCCGATTATCCTGTGGCCGGGGCGCCCGATTAT
>CAZLYH010000046.1:0-15323 GCA_964563775.1 uncultured Syntrophomonadaceae bacterium
CCGAGCAGCTGGTGTTACCCATGCGCAGTCTTGACGACGGAATATTTATGCATCCCAACCAGGACAGTATTACTTTTTGCAGTAGAATCAATTATGAAATCCTATATTAATTGCTGCATATGACTTGGTATAGAAATAATAGTCCCAGCCTCGAAAAAAGTCAATAAAAAAACGGACGTCCGTCTTTTTTATCTTGACTTCCTTACCAAATGTTACTATTCTGAATTCAAGGAGGATTCCACTGCAAACACCCTATTGGGATACATTCAGTGTGCAGGAGTCGACGGAGCATGGCAGAAACACCCTAGCGAAGGCGAAGCAGCATAAGGGGTGGACCAAGGAGATGTTATATGAGCGAATTAGTTTTCATCCGTCACGGGCAGGCATCTTTTGGCCGGGGGGATTACGACATCCTTTCCGATCTGGGCAAAGAGCAGTCTCTGCTGGCGGCACAGTATTTGTGCCATACCGGCCTGTCATTTGCCCGGGCCTACTCTGGAACGCTGAACCGTCAGGTGGATACAGCGGCCATCGTTCTGGAGCATTTGCAGGTTAATACTGGCGCGGCCCCGTCTCTTACCATGGTTAAGGGGCTCAATGAATATCAGTTTGACTCGATAATACATCATTATTTTCCGCTTCTGGCTGAGGAGGACAGCTCTCTTCACCCGCATCTTGAGAAAGCATACACAGACAAGCGATCGTTCCAGCTCCTTTTTGACCGGGCGGTTAACAGGTGGCTAACGGGTGATGCCGACCCGGATGGGAGCGAGGGCTGGAACCAGTTTGTAGAACGGGTCGAAGCTGCTCTAAAACTAATTACCGCTGAAAACGACAAGGGCAGCAGGATCTTGATTTTCTCTTCTGGAGGGGTGATATCAGCCGCTGTACATCTCGCCACTGGCATGTCCCCATACGAATCAATGCGCCTGGGTTGGGGACTGGTTAACACGTCGATCACAAAATTCAGGTTCGGGGGGGCAGGCCTCATTCTGCATACGTTTAACAGCTACCCGCACCTGGAAAGTTACCAAGCAGGCGAACTTATTACCTACAGATAAGGAGGAGCGTATGGATTTTGCAATATCGGACCGGATGACAACCATTATCGGGATGATCAATGAGTTCGTTGACAAAGAGCTCATCCCCCTGGAACACGATTTTCTGACCAAGGACTTCGCACTGCTGGAACCGGTGCTGGAAGAGAAACGCCGGATGGTCAAACAGATGGAGCTTTGGGCGCCTAATCAGGACAGGGAATACGGCGGCATGGGGCTTAACCTGGTTGAGCATGGCCTGGTATCCGAGGCCCTGGGCAGAAGCCCGCTGGGGCATTACGTGTTCAACTGCCAGGCGCCCGATGCGGGCAACATGGAGATCCTTCATAAATTTGGTTCCGAGGAACAAAAGGAAAAATATTTGCGGCCGCTGGTGGAGGGAAGGATCCGCAGCTGCTTTTCCATGACCGAGGTTGAGATGCCCGGCTCCAACCCGGTCATGATGGACACCACCGCAGTAAAGGATGGTGATGATTACATCATCAACGGCCAGAAGTGGTACACCACAGCTGCCGACGGCGCTCATTTCACGATATGCATGGCCGTGACCAATCCGGAGGCCCCGCCTCACCTGCGCGCCAGCATGATCATCGTTCCCACTGATAACCCGGGCTTTAACCTGGTAAGAAATATCCCGGTAATGGGACATACGGGAAGCGGCTATTTCAGCCACGGCGAAGTGCTGTTCCAGTCATGCCGGGTCCCGCAGAGCAATTTACTGGGGACTGAAGGCCACGGTTTTGTCATCGCCCAGGAAAGGCTGGGACCCGGACGCATACACCACTGCATGAGGTGGATCGGCGTTTGCAACCGGGCTTTTGAGCTGATGTGCCGCCGGGTGAACC
This sequence comes from uncultured Syntrophomonadaceae bacterium, assembly GCA_964563775.1. Classification (GTDB taxonomy): domain Bacteria; phylum Bacillota; class Syntrophomonadia; order Syntrophomonadales; family Syntrophomonadaceae; genus CAZLYH01. Next base: position 1,904 of record CAZLYH010000046.1, read on the forward strand.
AGCGGATTATGACACCTGACGGGCAGACCCTGGCTACCAAGCAGATTATTCAAGGCATGGTGGCGGATTCGGCAGCGGAGTTACAGGCTGCCCGGCTTATGACCCTGCACGCCGCCTGGAGGATCGACAACCTGGGGCAGAAGGAAGCCAAGGTCGACATATCCCTGATTAAATTCTATGTAGCCAATGTGCTGCAGAACATTGTTGACCGGGCCCTGCAGGTTCACGGTGGCCTGGGCATGACCGATGATACCATACTGGCGTATTTCTTCCGCCATGAACGGGCGGCCCGGATCTACGATGGCGCCGACGAAGTGCACCGGATGAACGTTGCCAGGGCCATACTCAAACAATATGCACAGAAGAATTGAGGATTGGTTGTAAAAATATGATTTACAGCGAATTTAAAAAGATGGTAAATATCTCCAAAGAGGAGATTTCCGGTCAGATCCTGGAGCGCAATCGCGACTCCATCAAGGTTAAGAAGGAGAAAAAGGTCATAGAAAACCTGATACGCATCATCGATGCAACTCTGGATATTTGCAGCAAAAAGAGCTTTCAGGCCATGAGCATCAGGGATCTTTCGGCCGCGTCGGGCTTAAGCCGCGGTGCGCTGTACTCCTATTTCACCAGCAAGGAGGAGTTGCTGGTGCTGATACTGACCCAGGGCCGGGAGATCGCCAACCAGGTACTGACCGATCAGATCGCCAAAGGCAGCGGTCCCGCGGAGAAGCTCAGGCTAGCCATCAAGTCGCACATTTATCTCTCCGAGGCTATGCAGACCTGGTTCTACTTCACCTACATTGAGGCCAGGAATTTGCCCAGGGATGAGCAGAAGCGGGCCATAGAGAGCGAGCTACAGACGGAGAAGATACTCATTGATATCATCAATGAAGGCGTTGCGGAGAAGGTTTTCCGGGATGAAAACGTGATCCTGGCTGCGTCCGTGCTCAAGGCGATGCTCCAGGACTGGTACCTGAAAAGGTGGAAGTACAAGAGCAGGAAAGTATCAGTAGACGAATATGCAGACTTTGTGATCCATGTGGCAGAATCTATTCTGCTGATCAAATAAATTATGGGGGTGTGACATGAGTGACTTAACTGATCGCGCAACGTCCATAAGGAGCGGGGAGGAACTCGATGCCCAAAAGGTGCTGGAATTTTTGCAAGCCAGCATTCCCGGCCTGGAAGGCGGGATTGAGATTAAGCAGTTTCCCAGTGGATTCTCCAACCTGACCTACTCCGTGAAGGTTGGAGATCGGGAAATGGTGTTGCGCAGGCCGCCATTCGGCAAGAAGGCCAAGACTGCCCACGACATGGGGCGCGAGTACAAAATACTCAGTGCCTTAAAGCCCCTTTTTCCCTATTGTCCGCAGCCGCTGGTCTATACCGAGGATGAAGCGGTGATGGGGTGCCCATTTTATGTGATGGAACGCATACCGGGTATTATTCTGCGTCGCGACCTGCCGACAGGGATGGAACTGAATCCACAGGAGGCCCGCACCTTGAGTGAGAACTTGATCAAGGTGCAGTACCAGCTGCATTCAGTGGACTATGTCAAGGCGGGGCTGGCGGATTTCGGCAAGCCCCAAGGCTATGTGAGGCGCCAGGTCGAGGGCTGGAGCAGCCGTTACCGGGACGCCAGGACGCCGGATGCTCCGGACTTTGAAAAGGTAATGCAGTGGCTGCACGATAAGATGCCGGGCGAGTCAGGAATTGTAGGAATCATACACAACGATTTTAAGTTCGACAACGCCGTCCTCAACCCCGCCAACCCCACTGAAATTATCGGCATTCTTGACTGGGAGATGGCGACCCTGGGTGACCCTTTAATGGACCTGGGATCTTCGCTGGGATACTGGGTGGAGAAAGACGACCCGCCTGCCATGCAGGCCATCCGCCAGATGCCTACTCACCTTGACGGCATGCTCACCAGGAAGGAACAGTTTGCCCTCTATGGTGAACTGATGGGCGTAAAGACAGACAACTTCGATTTTTATTACTGTTTCGGCCTATTCAGGCTGGCGGTCATCGCGCAGCAGATATACTACAGGTTCTATCATGGGCAGACCAAGGATCAGAGGTTTGGGATGCTCATGGTTCCAATCAAGGCACTGGAAGCAACCGCAAAGAAAGTCATTGAAAAGTCAGACCTCTAAAAACAAACAAGGAGGACGTGTATGAATATCAATGACGTAAAAAGGGTAGTGCTGCTTGGTGCGGGTACAATGGGACAGCAGATCAGCGTTCCGTGTTCGCTGGCGGGCTATGATGTTGTTATCTATGACATTAATGAAGACTCTCTTAAAAAGGCAGTGGAGAGGATTCAGCGGCTTTTTGGCTGGTTTGTACGATCGAAAAAATGCACGCAGGAACAGGCAGATGCAGCCATTAAACGCATATCGATAACGACCGACCCTGACTTCACGGCTAAAGACGCTGACATCATTATCGAGTCGATCCCGGAAAAACTGGATCTCAAGGTGAAGGTATTCTCGCAGTTCAACCAGCTCTGTCCGGAACGCACGATATTCACCACCAACACCTCGACTTTTCTGCCGTCCATGATTGCGGAGGCAACCGGCCGGCCTGACAAGTTTCTGGCCTTGCATTTTCACGACGTGAAGGTGACCAATGTAGTCGATATCATGCCTCACCCCGGCACCTCGAAGGAGGCCATACTGCTTGTCAAAGATTTTGCGCTAAAAACGGGCCAACTGCCGATCATGATGGAGAAGGAACATTCGGGTTATGTATTCAACTACATGCTTGGCGCGCTGTTGACCGCTGCGCTTTCACTGAAGACAAAAAACGTCGCTTCGATCGAGGACATTGACCGAGCATGGATGGGAGTGACGCACATGCTGGCCGGACCGTTTGCCCTGATGGATGGCATAGGTCTGGACACCATGCTCAGTGTCACCGAGTACCTGGCAGAGATGAACAATGACAAGCATATGCGCAAGCATGCTCAGTTCATCCGCGGTTACGTGGAGAAGGGGCGTCTTGGCAGGAAAACCAAGCAGGGGTTCTATGAATATCCGCAGCCTGCGTTCACGCAGCCGGAGTTTCTCAAGGGTATAGAATAAAAAGGGGGGGTATAACATGATGGTGGACTTCAGTTTAAAAGGAAAAATCGCAGTGGTGACGGGCGCTAACCGCGGTATTGGCAAGAGCATCGCCAGGGCACTGGCTGAGTATGGCGCTGAGGTAATCATTACCAACAAAACCATGGAGGGACTGCCTGAAGTGGAGGAGGAGATTCGGGCCGCAGGCGGCAAAGCCGTGTCCAAGGCGTGTCACAACGGAGTCCCAGCCGATATAGAGGACCTGTTCAAGTTTGTCGAGGCAACCTATGGCAGGCTTGATATCCTGGTGAATAACGCCGCGATGAACTTTTACTTTGGCGGTATCATTGATGCGACAGAAGAAGTGTGGGACAAAACCATGGATGTTAACCTCAAGGGTACTTTTTTTATGTGCCAGTACGGATCCAGGCTGATGATGAAGAACGGCGGCGGTTCAATCATTAACGTCGCGTCCATCAATGGTATAAGGCCCGCGCTGATGCAGGGAGTATACTCGATTACCAAGGCAGGGGTCATTGCCATAACCAAATCCTTTGCCAAGGAACTGGCTCCTGCCGGGGTCAGGGTAAACGCGCTGCTTCCCGGTCTTACAGATACAAAGTTCGCTTCGGTAATGGTGAAGAACGAGGAACTGATGGAGAAGGTCCTGTTGCCGCAGATACCGCTTCACCGAGCTGCACAGCCCGAGGAGATGTGCGGCGCCGTCCTCTACCTTGCATCGGACGCATCGTCTTACACCACCGGTGCTACCATCGTAGTTGACGGGGGGGCCCTGGCTTAAACTCTGCCAATCATCGCACCGGGTGGCAGATTATAATGCTCTCCATACGTTAGTGCCTGATATACAGGCATTTATCGAGGGGAAATCTTTTCGAAGAAACTAAAACGGTATCCGACCAAAAAGCAGGATACCGTTCTTGTTTTCTATCCATGGTTTACCTCTTCAACCATTAGAAAGATGCAGCAGCGTTGAATATGCATTTAATCCTAGCCAGTCGAGGGTTTTTTCTTTTATATTGGCTAAAATATTCCTATATATTTCTTCTCTAAAGGGAGGTTATGCTCATGACAACAAATAGAGTACCCAATAGATTGGCTCGGGAAAAGTCGCCTTATCTGCTTCAACACCAGTACAATCCCGTGGACTGGTTCCCCTGGGGTGAGGAAGCGTTTGCCAAAGCGAAAGCTGAGGACAAACCAATCTTCCTCTCCATTGGCTACAGTACTTGCCACTGGTGCCATGTAATGGAAAGGGAATCCTTTGAGGATGAGGAGGTCGCCAGGGTTTTAAATCGGGACTTTATAGCCATCAAGGTGGACCGGGAGGAACGGCCGGATATCGATCATATTTACATGGAAGTCTGTCAAGCCCTCAATGGGCAGGGGGGCTGGCCGTTAACCATTGTCGCGACCCCGGAAGGCAAACCATTCTTTGCTGCCACTTATCTGCCCCGCGACAACCGGGGAAGGATGAGTGGGCTATTGGAGCTGTTGCCGGAATTGGCTCGCCTGTGGAGGGAGGAGCGCGCCCGGCTAATAAACAACAGCGAGAAGATGACCAGGTGGCTGCAGCAAAGGAGAGAGGGGAACGGGGAACTGCCGGGACCGGAGCTGCTGGCACGGGCCGTGCAGCAGTTTTCGGAAGTGTATGACCCGCAATACGGAGGATTTGGCAAGGCTCCCAAGTTTCCTACCCCGCATAATCTGTACTTTTTGCTGCGCTATCACCATCATACCGGCGACCAGGCTGCCCTGGATATGGTGGAAAAAACCCTGCAGGCTATGTATTATGGCGGTATTTACGACCATATCGGGTTCGGCTTTGCCCGCTATTCCACTGACCGATTCTGGCTGGTTCCCCATTTTGAAAAAATGCTTTATGATAACGCCCTGCTGGCCATCGCCTACCTGGAGGCGTTCCAATTGACCCGTCGGGACCTTTACGCCCGGGTAGCCGGGGAGATTTTCGACTATGTTTTGCGTGACATGACCTCCCCAGAAGGCGGCTTTTACTCGGCGGAAGACGCTGATTCAGAAGGTGTGGAAGGGAAGTTCTATGTCTGGAGCCCGGAAGAAGTCCTGCAGGTTCTAGGGGAAAGCGATGGCCAGGAGTTTTGCCGGCTTTATGATATCACTCCCCGGGGCAATTTTGGGGGAAAGAGTATTCCCCATCTTCCCAAGACAGGCATCAGTGCAACACGTCGCCGGGAGATTGAACCCTGGCGGCAGAAGTTATGGGCCCGGCGTGAGGAGCGTATTCATCCCCACAAAGATGACAAGATTCTTACGGCCTGGAACGGGTTAATGATAGCCGCGCTGGCCTATGGAGCCCGGGTGTTGGAGCGCCCCGACTACCTGAACGCTGCTGAAAAGGCGGCCACTTTTATTCTCGGCCGATTACGCCGTGAGGATGGACGACTGCTGGCCCGTTATAGAGAAGGACAGGCGCAATATCCCGCCTACGCCCTTGATTATGCCTGTTTGATTTGGGGCCTTCTGGAGATCTATGCAAGCAGTTACCAGGAGATTTACCTGCGTCAGGCCCTGGAATTAAAAGATGATTTGCTGCGCTACTTTTGGGATGAAGAACAAGGTGGTTTTTATCTTTATGGAGCCGATGCGGAACAATTGGTCAGCCGTCCCAAGGAAGCCTATGACGGGGCTATCCCTGCGGACAACTCGATTGCCGCCCTCGATTTGCTGCGCCTGGCCCGCCTGACCGGCCAAGCGGAACTGGAAGACCTGGTCCGGCGTTCCCTGGAGTGCTTTTCCCGGGAAATGGAACAGTCCCCCCTTTCCCATGCTTTTCTCCTGATTGCCATCCAACAAATACATTATCCCGGTGAAGAGGTGGTGGTGGTGGGACGTAAAAGTGCTCCCGACACCCGCCAAATGTTAAGTACACTTCAACAGACTTATCTGCCGGCTACGCTGGTGGTTTTTAAGGATGCGGATGGGGATGACCTGGCCGATCTCATCCCCTTTACCCGGGAGATGAAGATGCAGGGAGGTAGAGCCACCGCTTACCGCTGCCAGGCCTTTACCTGCCACCCGCCCACTACCAATCCCGCCGATCTCATTAGACCTCTAAGCGAGTTCCAACCGCTGGAATAGAATCCACTCCCCGCTGTGGCATGCCGGAACCCCTTGCCGAACTATTCTGCAACAAGTATACTTCTAAATAAGAATGGTTATCATTTAGGGGGAGGCTATGATGGCAGGATCACTGGAAAGGCTCTCTGCAGGGGGCTACAAGCTAACCCCGCAAAGAAAGGCAATTTTACGGGTTCTGGAGCACAGTGACAGGCACCTTACTGCCGAGGAAGTTGCTGAAGAATTGGCCCGACAAAACCAGGCGGTATCTGTGGCTACCATTTATCGGAACCTCAACCTGCTGGTGGATCTGGGTTTGGTCAGTAAATTGGAACTGCATGACAGCCCGGCCCGCTTTGAATTGAACCGTGGCCACAACCACCACCTGGTCTGTCTGGGTTGTGGTTCGGTTATAAAGTTGGATGTCTGTCCCATGCAGGGACTGATTGATGACGTTATCAGTAAGCAAGATTTTTTGGTTTGCCAGCATCATTTTGAAATAACCGGCTATTGCCGAGCCTGCCAAAAGGCGGGTAAGGAATATGATAAGCAGAAATGAAAGTGGGGGAGAATATGAAATCCAGGGTGTTGATTTTGGTGGGCATGGTCCTACTGGCGGGTGTGCTGGTGGCGGGGTGCAGCCGGGCCAGCCAGGAGAACGCGACCAACTCGAAAGCAGTTCCGGCTGCCCCGGTCAATGTTTTTGTAAGTATTTTGCCCCAGGCGGATTTTGTTCAGAAAATAGGCGGTGAAAAGGTCAGAGTTGCCGTCATGATTCCGCCCGGAGCCAACCCGGCCAGTTATGAGCCAAGTCCGGCGCAATTAAAGGATCTGGCTCATGCTGATCTATATCTGCAAGTGGGGAATCTTCCTTTTGAAGAAGCCTGGATGGAGCGAATCAAGTCAACCAACTCCAATATGCTGGTGGTAGATACTTCCCAATCGATTACGATTGTAGATGACAATCCCCACACCTGGCTGTCTCCCCGTCTGGTAAAAATTCAGGCCCAAAATATATATGAAGCCCTGGTGGAGGTTGATCCCCAGAACCGCTCGCAGTACCAGGAGGGATACCGCAGTTTTGTGCAGCAGTTGGATGGGCTGGATGAGGAAATAGCCAGTACCCTGGCTGGGGTTAAAGGGAAAACCTTTATTGTCTTCCATCCGGCCTGGGGGTATTTGGCCAGCGATTACGGACTGAAGGAACTGGCCATCGAGCATGAGGGCAAGGAACCGGGGGCGCGGGAGCTATCAGCGATTGTTGCTCAAGCGCACGCCGCGGGGATTAAGAATATCTTTGCTTCCCCCCAGCATAGCACACACAGTGCCGACGCCCTGGCCCGGGAATTGGGAGGAAAAGTCATGCTGATAGATCCTCTTCCCCGTGACTATATAAAAACCATGCAGGAAAATGCCCAGGTGCTGGCCAAGGGTATAAGTGATTGAGTCAACAGGAGATGCATGTGTTTAATCAACCGGTAGTTATCGAAGTAAAGAATCTAGGGGTTCGGCTGGAAGGTACTCCGGTGCTGACTGATGTTAACCTGACGGTTCAGGCCGGAGATTTTCTGGGAATAATAGGACCCAATGGCGGAGGAAAGACTACTTTTCTAAAGGTTCTGGCCGGGCTGATTCGTCCTGATCACGGGCAGGTAACGGTTCTAGGACATTCTCCTTTCCACTCCCGGGGAGGAGTGGGATACGTTCCCCAGTATGCTAATTTTGATCGTTCTTTTCCGGTTAGTGTCGGCGAGGTGGTCTTAACGGGCAGGCTGGCGCACCGCCGGGGCAGACGCTTTAGCAGCGAGGATCGAAAAATCGCCGTGCAGGCTCTGGAGAAGGTGGAGATGCAAGGGCTCAGGAATCGTCATATTGCCGAACTTTCGGGCGGGGAACAACAAAGAGTCTTGCTGGCCAGAGCCCTGGCCGGGACACCGGAAGTCTTGCTGCTTGACGAACCAACCGCCAGCGTAGACAGCCGTTTTGTGGCCAGCTTTTACGAATTGCTCAGAGAATTGAACCGGGAAATGACCTTGATTCTTGTTTCCCACGATATTAGTGCCGTGTCCCGCTATGTCAAGACGGTAGCTTGCTTGAATCATACCCTTTATTACGAGCACAGCCGGGAAATAAGCAGTACAATTATAGAAAAGGCCTACCAGTGTCCGGTGGACCTGATTGCCCATGGCGTACCCCACCGGGTTTTGCCGCCCCATAATGGGGTGGTGGGAACATGAGCTCGGTTTTAGCCTACGATTTTATGCGCAATGCGTTTCTGGCTGGCTTTCTGGTCAGCCTGGCCTGTGGGGTGGTGGGTACCTACGTAGTGGTAAAAAGGCTCGTTTTTATCAGCGGCGGTATTTCCCACACTGCCTATGGCGGTATCGGCCTGGGCTATTACCTGGGCATCAGCCCCATGCTGGGGGCGACCTTTTTTACCACCCTGTCGGCTTTGGGAATGGGGCTGGTAAGTCACCGCGGCCGACAGCGGGAAGATACAGTGATCGGTATCATGTGGGCGGTAGGTATGGCAGTGGGAATCATCTTTGTGGCTCTATCGCCGGGGTACACGGCTGACCTGATGAGCTATCTTTTTGGCAGCATTCTTACTGTACCCGGCAACGATCTATGGCTGATGGCCGGTCTGGACCTGGTTATTATTCTGGTAGTGGTACTGTTTTTTGAGGATTTTAAAGCCGTAGCCTTTGATGAGGAATTTGCACGGGTAATGGGCGTGGCCACGGAACGGATCAATCTGCTGCTGCTATTTTTGGTGGCGCTTACCGTGGTGGTACTAATCCGCGCGGTGGGTATCATTCTGGTGATAGCCCTCTTATCCATACCGGCAGCTATTGCCGGACAGTTTACCCGTAACTTGGGACAGATGATGGGGTGGTCTACACTGCTGGGCATAATATTTACCAGCACCGGACTATACCTTTCTTATCTGTATAACCTGCCCTCCGGCGCTACGATAATACTGGTGGCAGCCGCGGGCTATCTGCTCTCCTTGCTTTATGCCCGGTGGCAGAGAAGTGCGCGGTTACCAGTTAATCGGTTAGCGGCCCGGGAGGACTGCGAGGCAACCGTCGTCAAAAAATAAGGAGGAGGGGACGTAAATGGAATTGCGCGAGTGTATTTTGGGGAGAAGAAGCATAAGACGTTTTCAGGACCGGCCCATCGGCGAGGATATTCTGCGAGAATTGCTGGAGGCAGTACGCTGGTCACCTTCCTGGGCCAATACCCAGTGCTGGGAAGTGGTGCTGGTACGTGAAGAGGCAAGGAAAAAAGCCATTGCCGGGACTTATAACGAGAGTAATCCTGCCACCCAGGGGACCATCGAAGCTCCAGTGGTGGCGGTTTTCTGTGCCCGCAAAGGGAGATCGGGTTATAAGAAAGGGACTATGGCCAGCAATAAGGGAGACTGGTTCATGTTTGACCTGGGCATAGCCTGTCAAAATTTTTGTCTGGCCGCATATGATCTGGGCCTGGGAACGGTTTTTGTGGGCAGCCTTGACCACCAGAAACTGGACCAGGTGTTGGAATTGCCGGACGGAGTGGAAGCGGTAGCTGTCATTCCCCTGGGCTACCCGGCCCAGGAAGGCAAGGCACCCCCGCGCAAACCCCTGGCCGATTTTGTTTTCATCGAGAAGTATGGCCAGCCTGCCGGGCTGTAAGCGAGTCAAGGCGAGGGTTTCTTTGACTCACGGAGGTGAATGATCTATAGGCAGCGGTCTTTTTGATATTATTGGACCCATTATGGTCGGGCCTTCCAGCTCCCATACAGCCGGGGCAGCCCGCCTGGGGAATATCGCGCGCCGCATCTGCGGTAAAGATTTTACCCGGGTAGCCTTTTATCTGCACGGTTCGTTTGCCAGTACCTACCAGGGGCATGGCACTGACCGGGCCTTGCTCGGCGGAATCCTGGGCCTGGAGCCAGCCGATGAACGTATTCGGGATTCCTTTACCATCGCTCGGGCGAGGGGATTGGAATGGGAATTTATTCCCGCCGACCTTGGGGATGTGCACCCCAATACGGTCCGAATCGAAGCCTGGTGCCAGGATGGCTCCCTGTGCACGGTACAGGGAGCGTCAATCGGAGGCGGGAAGGTCCTGATTACCCGCATCAATCACCTGCCCGTGGAATTTAGTTGCCAGTATCCCACCTTGATTACCAGGCACCTGGACCAGCCCGGGGTAGTGGCGCGTGTAACCGCGCTGCTAGCGCAAAATGAGATCAATATTGCATTTTTAAAGGTTTTTCGAGAAAGCCGGGGCGAAGAAGCAGCTATGATCATTGAGACCGACCAGAATATCACCGAAGCTGTTCTGGCCGGGCTGCGGGAGCTTCCTGGTATAGAAGAAACGGTATTCGTTAATGGAGCAATAACGCCTGCGGAAGAAGGGGATTAAATGTACCAGTTTAGCCGGGGGCAGCAGCTGCTGGAACTCTGTGAAAAATACGCCCTGGATATACCTGAGCTAACCATTCGGTCAGAGTTGGAGGAAAGCGGGGAAAACAGGCGCAGGGTGTGGGAGAAACTGGCGGCCAGCCTTAAGGTGATGGGGGAATCCGTAGAGGCGGGGCTGGCAGGCAATTTGCGTTCCGCCGGAGGGCTGGCAACTGGAAATGCTGCCCGGTTGCAGCAGTGGGGCGATCAGGCCTTAAGCGGCCCGGTCATAAACCGGGCCTCAGCATATGCCCTGGCGGTAAGTGAGACCAATGCTGCCATGGGACGTATTGTAGCTGCTCCTACCGCCGGCTCCAGTGGTATTGTCCCCGGGGTTATCCTGGCCTTGCAGGAGGAACTGGGTCTGTCCGAGGAGATGGCGGTGAACGGCCTGCTGGTGGCGGGGGCGCTGGGAAAAATCATTGCGGCCAATGCAACGCTTTCGGGCGCCGAAGGAGGCTGCCAGGCGGAAGTGGGCTCTGCTGCCGCCATGGCGGCCGGGGCAGCAGTTTACATGAGCCAGGGTACTCCCCAACAGACCCTGGATGCGGGCGCTTTCGCTCTAAAAGGCCTGCTGGGCCTGGTCTGTGATCCGGTCGCCGGGCTGGTGGAGGTGCCTTGCTCCAGACGAAATGCTATCGGAGCGGCCCATGCCCTGATCTGTGCGGACCTTGCTTTGGCGGGAATAAGAAGTTTTATTCCTTTTGATGAGATGGTAGAGGCCATGCAGCGAGTCGGTCGGCAAATGCCCCATGAGCTAAGGGAAACGGCCCTGGGAGGGTGTGCCATTACACCTTCTGCGTTGGCTTTTGCCCGGCAAATGCAGGAAGATAATAAAACCCAGGCATGATCTTGGAGCTTCGTGCGTATGTTAAAAACAGACGGGACTACCAGCTTAACGGGAAGACACAAGGGGACGGTTCTCTTGTGTCCGCAGAGCTGGAACCCCCTTAACAAGCTGCTTCAGGAGGTTTGCCCGTGCCCAGGAAAACGTTGCTAATCGTTTTCGTGATCACTTTGATATGCTTCGCTGCTGCCGGAACAGCATTGGCTGCTGCCAAACCAGCGGATAAAAAGCCGAAGATTAAAACCACCCCGGCCATTGACCGGGTTGATTTTCCCACCCTCTATCCAAGTGATCCCTCTTTGCATGGGGAAGCGGTATGGATGTTACAGGCCCGCTTACGGGAGCTGGGCTATGAGTTGAAGCCGGATGGATGTTATAGTCCCGCCACGGCAGCTACAGTCAGGCTTTATCAGATTGCTCAGGGGATGAAAGAAGACGGGGTGGTAACCACTTCAGTTTGGAAGAGCCTCATGGAATCCACCCCGGCAGAAACCTGCCTCACGGAACCAAAAAGCCCGCCCAAACCGGGCAGCACCGTCATCGTCATTGACGTGGCTACTCGAAAGCTCACCGTCTTCAAGGATGGAAAATCCTTTAAAGAATACCCGGTAGCGGTAGGAAAAAATGAGACCCCTACCCCCCTGGGGGAGTGGCGCGTGGTACACAAAGGGGGTAACTGGGGCAACGGTTTTGGCACCCGCTGGATGGGACTGAATGTACCCTGGGGCATCTACGGTATTCATGGGACCAACAAACCATACAGCATAGGGACTTACGCTTCCCATGGCTGTATTCGCATGTTTAACCAGCATGTGGAGCAATTATATCCGCAAATTCCCGCCGGGACTACTGTGCGCATCGTCAATAACGGCAGGATTTTTCCTTCCTACCTCAAACCCACCCCCCTGAAAAAAGGTTCCACAGGACAGAAGGTCGTCTTTGTCCAGGCGCGTTTAAAAGAAATCGGTATTGTCCTGGACCGTGCCGACGGGCGCTTTGGCAATATGACCGCCCTGGCCGTAAAATACTATCAGCTCTGGCACGACCTCCCCGTAACCGGGGAAGTGGACGAATCCACCTACCGCTCCCTGGGGTTGATTAAATAAGGAAACGGTTCCCTTTTCATCTTTATGCCTCCTGTTCGGCTCTCCTCTGATGTTTTTTCAGATTTCTCTTTTAAACTCAAGTTTTTCTGTTTGTGTGTCAATGAATAAATGCAAGGTAATATCCTGGTAAGGAGGAAAAAATTATCTTTTAGAGAAATCTAATGTTTTAGTCAATGTCAGGAGGTTTATATGATCGAGCTGGACAAGTTCCGGTTGGGGCAGAACTACCCGGTTAAAGTGCGTCAGAATATCAATCAGATAGTCAACCGATTCGTAAGTTATTGTTTTTTTTCCGCCGGTTGGATTAATACGGGAGACATACCGCCAGAAGTAGAGAATTGCGTGATTGTTTTCGCTCCTCACACTAGCAATTATGATTTCTTTCTGGGAGTCGCAACTTTTATTATCAGGGGTATCAGGGTTAGGATTTTAATTAAAGCGGACTGGTTTTTTTTCCCGGTCGGACCAATTTTAAAGACTTTGGGGGGCGTTCCGGTCAAGCGGGAGCGGTCACAGAACTTTGTGGATTATATGGCTGAGCTGTTGGCTAGCGAAAAAGATATGCGCATAATTGTGTGTCCGGAAGGAACCCGCAAGGCAGTTGCCCAATGGAAAACAGGCTTCTACTTTGCAGCACTTAAAGCAGGAGTTCCATTGGTTTTAACCTCGCTGGATTATAAAGAGCGTAATGCCTGTATTGGCGCTACTTTCTATCCAACCGGCGACTATATAGCAGATATGATGCCAGCCCGGGAGTTTTATATGGATGTCAATCCTCGGAATCCGAATGGGTTTAACCCCAACAGCCTGCTGTTTCCCTGCCAAACGTTAGAT
>CAZLYH010000047.1:0-15252 GCA_964563775.1 uncultured Syntrophomonadaceae bacterium
TGGCACCGGACTTATCTGGATTTCGGAAAAAAACCAGGTCAGAGGCTTGTCGGTGGCCGCCAGTCTATGGCTTACAGCCATCCTGGGTATACTTATCGGTGCGGGTCTGGATAAGGTTTCCGTACTGGCGGTTTTTTTGGTTGTGGTTGTATACTGGCTGGCCGGCAAAATAACGAAATGGAATAATTAGCAAAAACAGGTTTGCATCGGAGCACATTCATGTCATATAATAAAAAAAATGACTGGAATTGCCTTGTTATTATTTAAGCGCTGAGTCTGCCCGAGTGGGCAGAACGGAGGACCCAATTTTTTGGGGTTAATCAGGTTTTACCTGAGGGGCTACCCGGAGGCCCTAACCCGTCAGCTAACTTCGTAAGCGTTTCTGGGAGGGAAGCAAGTCAATAATCATAGCCAAATCCCCTCCCTTTTTCCAAACGGGCGATAAAAGGAGGGTGTTTTTTGCTTAATGAACAGTTAATATCTCAGCAAAGAGCCAGCGAGCTGAAGGTGCTAATCGCCGATTATTTGCAGGCGGAACCCGGTATCCCAACGGGATACCGTATGCAGGAAAGAACTAAAAGACAGCAACAATATATTTTGCAGCAACTGAATGCGACCCCGGCTGACTGGGAGAACTGGCGCTGGCACATGAGAAACCGCATCAGAAATGCCGACCTCCTGGCCGGTTTTCTTCCTCTAAGCCATGAAGAAGTGGTGGACCTTCGCATCCTGTCCCGGTCGCTTCGCTGGGCCATTTCGCCTTATTATTTAAGTTTAATGGATTGGGACAACTATCGTGAGTGTCCGATATTCCTGCAATCTGTACCCAGTATTCAGGAAATCCAGAACCAGGATGGTGATCTCGATCCCATGGATGAGAGTAAAACCAGTCCGGTTTCGGGAATTACCAGGCGTTATCCTGACCGTCTGATTATTAATGTCACTAATCAGTGTGCCATGTTTTGTCGCCATTGCCAGAGGCGTCGCAACTTTGGGGAACAAGACCGCCACACCGGTAGACAGCAGCTGGAGGGCACTCTGGCTTATATAAGGGATAATCCAGAGATTAGGGATGTCCTTATCACCGGTGGTGATGCCCTGATGCTGTCGGATCAGACCCTGGATTGGCTGCTCACCGAACTGGATCTAATCGAACATGTAGAAATAAAACGGATAGGCACCCGGGTACCGGTGACCCTGCCGCAACGGATCACCCCGGAATTGTGTGCCATTCTGCGTAAACATCCACCTCTGTACATTAATACCCAGTTTAACTCCCCTCTGGAAGTCACTCCGGAAGCCAGGCTGGCCTGTGATCGCTTGGTGGAGAGTGGGGTAATAATGGGAAATCAGTGTGTATTATTACGGGGCATTAACGATGATGTCCACGTAATGAAAAAATTGAACCAGGAACTTTTAAAAATCCGCGTTCGTCCCTACTATTTATTTCACGCTAAAGAAGTGCGGGGAACCACTCATTTTATTACCGAAGTTGAAACCGGTCTGGAGATTATGGAGCAGCTGCGAGGTTATACTTCTGGCCTGGCTATTCCCACCTACATTATTAATGCCCCGGGTGGACTGGGGAAAACTCCAATACTGCCCCAGTATTTACTTGCCCTGGATGACGAGGAACTGACCATACGCACCTGGGAAAGAAAGGTACTAAGGTATAAAAATCATCGTAATGAGGCAAAAAAAATAAGGGAGGCTATCCCTTATTAAAACGAGACTCTACTTCGCGCAAGTCACGTATGAGGTCATCCAGGTTAACGTTGTGAGCGCGAGCACCCTGCTCGACGGTTTCGAAGCGCAGGCCCATTCAACCAGCGCAGCGAATACCATATTTTTCGAAAACTCTCAGAGCGCCCGGTATTCCCAGAACCTCTTCCAATGGAGTTTGGCCGTTAACCAACTATGACACCTCCAAACATTTATGAGATATAATAATATCGGGGGAATAATCCCCCGAAAGGTGCGAGGACTAGTAATCGGACGGGTTCTGCTGAGCTATACTACGTTCAGCGATCTCTATGGCTTTAGCAACGACTCTGCCACAGTCTCTGGAACTTACTGCGCCCCATCCCTGCGTGGCGACAATTTGATCCACGCCCAGTTCACGCGCAATTTCGTACTTGAGTTGCTCTGACATGATACTTCGTCGTTTAGCCAATTTTTAACCCCCTTGTTTTTTCTCGCACCCGCTATTATTGTTAGAACAAATAGCTGAAAATATGGCTTGATGATATTTTATGAGTTGCCGGGGATTTCTTTTTTTTGATTATTTTGTTGTTTTAGTCAAGCCAAATTGGGAGGTAAGGGTCATGCGTTATGAGGGAAATATTTTTCGGCCGCCCAGTGAAGCCCGGAGCTACATCCTGCAGTGTACCGTGGGATGCACCCACAACCGATGTACCTTTTGTGCCATGTATAAGGATAAAAAGTATCGGGTACGTCCTCTGGAGGAGATTAAGACTGATATCCGCATGGCAAAACAATACTATGGTGATCTGGAAAAGGTTTTCCTGGCCGACGGGGATGCCCTGGCAATGGATACCGGCCAGCTGCTAGAGATCTTGGAGGACTTGCACCAGGCTTTTCCTAGTCTGCACCATGTGGGTATTTATTCCAGCCCGGACAGCATATTGCAAAAGGAGCTCTCTGAATTGACTGCACTTAAGGCGGCCGGGCTTACCATTGCCTATCTGGGGGTAGAAACCGGCGATCCCGAGCTCTTAAAAGAAATCCGCAAGGGTGTAACCTACGAAGAAATGGTGGAGGCGGGCGTAAAGGTACGCCAGGCGGGTATTCTCCTGTCGGTTACAGTATTACTGGGGCTGGCGGGGCGGACTCCCCGGGCGGTGGATCATGCCATTAAAACAGCACAAATCTGTAATGCCATGAATCCTGATTACATTGGTGCTCTGACACTAATGCTGGTTCCACGCACGGAACTGTTTCGCAAAATGGAGCGGGGCGAGTTTGAACTCCCCGGTCCCTTTGAGATCCTGGATGAGATGCGCATCATGATAGAGCATTTGGAGGTACAGGGAACCGAGTTTCGCAGCAATCACGCCTCCAACTATCTGCCCATCAAGGGGCGCTTGCCGGAGGATAAGAAGAAAATGCTGGAACTTATCAATGATATTATACAGCGCAATGATCGACGCTATTTACGCCCGGATTATTTGCGGGCTTTGTAAAGTGTATTCTGTATAATCCTTGCCAGGAGGCGAGGATTGGTTTATGATAATTATCTATAAGACTTGCCTTGGGTAGAAGGGGGGATGGAGCATGCGGTTATTCGGAAAAAAAGATGTAGAACTGTTTGTCCTGTTTCGCGAGAGTGCCCGTGTGGTCGTAAGGGGTGGAGATATTCTCCTTAATGTTGTCAATGACTACCAGGATCTTGATATGAAAATGGCTCGGTTGACAGCCATGGAACACGAGGGCGATCGCATTATACAGGAATTGGTTCGCCGCTTGAATACCAGTTTTATACTCCCCTTTGATCGCGAGGATGCTTTTCAGCTGGTGCAAAAACTGGCTGCCACGCTGGACTACATCACCGGCATAATTGACCGGATGATTCTTTACAAAGCCGGGGAGCCCGATGAGAGGGTGCGGGAAATGGTGAACGTGCTCTATGAATCTCTTTTACTGCAGGATAAGGCCTTGAATCTCCTGGAAAGGGTGGAGCAGAACAAAAAAGAGATCCTGGAGTGTTGTGAAGAGATTACCCGCCTGGAGAGGAAACAGGACCATCTTTATCGTCAGGGACTGGCTTACTTGTTTGAACATGACGAAGACCCCATATCCATTATCAAGTGGCGGGAGGTCTACGAACATATTGAAATGGCCCAGGATTATGTGCAGGATATCGGTGACTTGATTAGTAATATCTGCGTAAAGTACTCCTGAAAAATAGGTATCAGCGAAAAAATAAACGGTTCCGGTCTCGCCGGCGGAGACATCGGAACCGTTTTTTTTTAACTTTTCATACTGCACTAAAAGCTGTAATTCCCTGGTTGGGATGCATAAATATTCCCTCCTTGAGACTACGTATATTCATGCATCCAAATCGGGCCTTTGCAGTAGAATAACTTGCATTTTTCCCCCTGCGGGACTGCGTAGCTTCCGCTCACTATATAAGACTGCGGTGTTATCAGCGCTTTACAGCCATTTGCGGTAACGGAAAAAACCCAGCATGCTCATTGACAGCACGGCCATTCCCAGCAGGATGTACCAAACTGCATAGGGGCTATTACTGCCGGGGAAGGACACATTCATACCGAAAAAACCGGTGATTACCGTTAAAGGCATCATGATAATGGATATGATGGTCAAAGCAGTTATTATTTCGCTGGTCCGGCCGGTGATAATGGAATAATAAGTTTCAGTAGAGCTGTTAACCAGATCGCGATAGGAATTGGCTGAATCGAGAATACTGTCCAGATGGTCTACCAGGTCCAAAAAGTAGGGGACATTGTCTTCATTTACAACAAAGGAATAATGCCCATTAATATTACCGAATATACGCCGCTGAGGAATAAGAACCTTGCGCAGTACAATAATATTACGCTTCAAAGCCAGGATTTCTTCGGTAATCTCCTGGCCCCGATTTAAGAAGATATTGTCTTCCAGGTCGTCAATTCTTTCTCCCAGCCGGTTAACGATGGGAAAATAGTCATCCACGATGTTGTCCATGATACGGTAGAGCAGGTGCTCCGGCCCCAGGTTCATTAATGCGGTTTCCCGCAGGCAAATCCGCGCCACCTTTCCTACTGCTGCCAGTGATACCGGGTGAATGGTGACAATATAGTTTTCTCCCATGAATACGTTCAGTTCTATACTGGTGATTTCATCTTCCTCTTCCGCTTCCTCAAAGTACCGCAAAGCATGGAATACGAAAAAGTAATAGTCATCATAGCGGTCCAGCTTGGCCCGGGGGCTGACCTGCAAGCAATCCTCCAGGGCCAGGGGATGGAAGTCAAAAATATCGCCAACATAACTGAGTTCACTGATTGAGCAGTCATAGATGTCTATCCAAAGCAGGCTCTGGGGATTCGCCAGGAGGATATCTTTCTGCGACAGGTCTACATCGTGGAACATGGTGTTTTTTTCGTGATCGTAAAAATAGGTCTTGATCAATGCGCATCCCTCCAATAAAGGAGGGTTACAGCAAGCTGCGGCGGCTCAGTGCAACCCCCCTGATATTATTTTTTCTTGTGTAGCGCGATCGGTATTCAGGTATAGGTTCCATTTCACCACCGCCTTTCATAAGAGAACTCTCTTATTACATATACTCTTATCCCGCCGTATTTGTCAACTTTTGCAGGCCCCTGGCGGCAGTAAATGGATTAATATGGACCAGGATTGGGTAGTTTAGGAATAAGGAGGGAAAGACAGTGAGAAAGACCGGTCTGGCCCTTATAATCCTGCTGGTAATACTGGGGTCTGGTTTTGGATGGCAGCTTCCTGAAGCCCGTCTTCCCCAACCTTCCACGCTATATGATGTACAGGGGCGTGAGATAAGGGGGTTGGCGGAACGGGATGGCATCAATGTTGACCTGCAGGAGATTCCGCAGTCTTTTCAGGATGCTATCATTGTCATGGAAGATAAAAACTTCTACCGTCACCACGGGTTTGACCTGGTTGGGGTGGGACGGGCGGTATATTTAAACATCAAAAACCGCCGGGTGGTCGCCGGGGGAAGCACTATTACCCAGCAGACCGCCAAAAACCTGTATCTAAGTAATGAGCGCACCTTCAGCCGCAAGCTGAAGGAGCTTTTCTATGCCTTTCAACTGGAGAGACGGTACAGCAAGGAGGAAATCCTGGCCATGTACTGCAATACCATTTATTTTGGCGAAGGGGCCTACGGGGTGGAGATGGCAGCCCGCACCTATTTCGGCAAGCACGCCCGGGAGTTGAATCTGGCAGAAGCGGCCCTTCTGGCTGGCCTCCCCAATTGGCCTTCCCATTATGATCCCTACCGCTTTCCAGATAAAGCCCGGGAGCGTCAGCGGCTGGTTCTGAAAAGAATGGTTGATGAAGGCAAACTGAGCGCCGGCGAGCAGCAAAAGGCACAGGAGCAACCGCTGGAGTATCGCCGGGCCCGCTTTTTAGGCGGGGATGCCCCCTATTATGTGGCCCTGGTTAAGGATTATCTGGTGGAAAAGTACGGTCAGCGTATGGTTTATCAGGGAGGCCTGAGAGTATACACCACCCTGGATCAAGATATGCAGCAGGCAGCCAACCAGGCAGTAGCCAACGGTTTGGCGTCCTACGCCGAAGACTTGCAGGCGGCCCTGGTAGCAGTTGACCCTGCCAATGGCCAGATAAGAGCACTGGTAGGGGGGCGGGATTATTCCACCGCTCCCTTCAATCGGGCACTGGCCCGTCGCCAGCCGGGTTCAACCTTCAAACCCTTCATGTATTCTTTGGGTATTGCCTGGGGGTTTACGCCGGCAGATACCTTCATGTGTGAGGAGGTAAGCTACCGACTACCCAGCGGAGAAGTGTACAAACCCACCGATTATGGTAAAGAGCCTTATCACTGGCGCAGGTTTACCCTGAAAGAAGCGGTTATGATTTCCGACAATGTTGTGGCAGTGCAGGTGAACCAGATACTGGGACCGAAAGAAACCGCCCGCCACGCCGAGAAATTCGGGTTTCAGGGAATTGAACCAGTCTTGTCTCTCCCGCTCGGTTCCAATGAGGTGCGACCCATTGATATGGCTGCCGGTTACAGTGTTTTCGCCAACCAGGGGGTATACAGCCGGCCCTATTTCATTCTTAGAGTAGAGGACAAGGAAGGACGGGTGCTGGAGGAAAACCAACCCAGCCAGCGACCGGTTATCGATCCTGCTACCGCCTTTATTGTAACGGATATCATGAAAGGGGTAATGGGACCAGGGGGAACTGGAGCCCGGTTGATATCCATCTTTAACCGGGAGGCAGCAGGGAAAACCGGTACCACCGATGAGTTCAAGGACGCCTGGTTTGTAGGCTATACCCCCCAACTGTGCTGTTCGGTCTGGGTGGGCTACGATCAGAAAAAAAGTGTGAATTTGCCCGGCGGAACGGTGGCCGGCCCCATATGGGCAGCATTTATGAGGGATGCTTCGGCCCGCCTCCCCCAGGAAAGCTTTACTCGTCCTGCGGACATCGAAATAATGACTATCTGTCTGGACAGCGGACTGGTAGCCTGCGAAGGGTGTCCTCGTACAGTGCCCATGGCATTTAAGAAAGGTACGGCCCCTAAAGAAGTATGTTGGGAACATTGTCCTGAATGGCCGGGAGATGAAGATGAAAATGCTTTCCGACGAACCAGGCGAGTGGGAAATGATTTATAATTATACAATGACCGACATGTGCAGGCAGGAATTGGCTCATTGTGTATAAAATTCTTAAAGGGAGACATGGGGGGAGGACTGAGAGTGAAAGTAGAACTTTCCATATTGGTAAAATATAATTCTGCCCTACCAGGGGTTAAAGGGGAGTTTGTTTTTTCCGTCTCGGCAAATGTAGAGGGGAGCGGAGGTGCGGTATTTGCATCATAATCAATACCGGGTTAGTGTCCGTAATCTGCATAAGCAGTGCAATCCTCGGATATTTAAATTTACCAGTACCGAAGAGATCAAACCCCTAAAAGGAATCATCGGCCAGGAACGGGCCGTCCGTTCTCTGGCCTTTGGTTTGGACATAAGCAATCAGGGCTATAACATATATCTGTCCGGCCCCTTTGGCACCGGCAAGACTACTCTGGCCCACGAAATGCTGCAGAAAAAAGCTGCTCGTGAGCCAGTACCGTCTGATTGGTGCTATGTATTCAACTTTAATACTCCGGATTGCCCCCGGGCACTGGAGTTGCCACCCGGTAAAGGCAGCGGCTTCAAAAAAGACCTTTCAGTTCAGATGGAAAGCACCATTGCCCACATCACCAGGGCTTTTGAAGGGGAAGACTTTGAGTACCGAAAAAACCTGATTCTCACTGCCTTCATGGAAGAGACCAACTCCATGTACCTGAGAATAGATGAAGAAGCCAGAAAATATGGCTTTTCCATCTCCCGCAGCCAGAATGGAATTAACAGCATACCACTGAAGAACGGGGAGCCACTCAGTCAGGAGGACTATGTAAACTTCACTGAGGACGAGCGCAATGATCTCATGAAGCGCAGCGCCATAGTGCAGGAAAAGCTTACTGAGGCCTTCCGGCAGTACCGAGAGCTGGAAAAAGGGCTCAAACAAAAGCTAAAGGAGCTGGAACTGGAGACCGCCCAGGCTATTATCAATCCCATCTTCAATAAATTGGTTCGCAAATATAAAAACATAAAAGATGTAGTCGAGCATCTGCGGGATATCCAAAAGGATCTTTTGGAGAATCTGGATGCCTTTACCAAGCAGGAAGAGAGCAATCCTTTGAGCTGGTTTCGCCATATGGATAAAAAGACCTCCCTGCGCCGGTATCAGGTAAACCTGGTAGTGGACAATTCCCAGCTCAGCCATGCACCGGTGATTTTCGAAACCAATCCCACCTACTCCAACCTGTTCGGGCAGATTGAATTTGAGAGTGAGTTTGGCATTTTGACTACCGATTTTACGAAGATCAAAAGCGGATCGGTGCATCGTGCCAACGGGGGTTATCTGGTTTTGCACGTATATGATATCATCCGCAACTACTATGTGTGGGACACTCTGAAACGGGTCCTGCTAAATCAAAAGATCCATGTAGAGAGTGTAGGAAGGATGCTGGGAGTCAGCAATACTGAGACCCTGCAGCCGGAACCCATACCGGCCGATTTCAAAGTAATCTTGATTGGGGAACCGGTTTACTACTATCTGCTCTATTCAGTTGATGAGGAATTCCAAAAACTGTTCAAGATTCGGGCTGACTTCGATGTGGAAATGGAGAAAAGTCGTCAGCACATGATGGAGTATGCCCGTTTTATCGCATCCGTCTGCGAACGTGAGGGACTAAGGCACTTTACTCCCGCGGCAGTGGCCGCGGTCGTAGATTATGGCAGCCGCATGGCCGATGATCAGGATAAATTAACCACCCTGTTCAACCGCCTGGTGGAAATTATCTATGAAGCCAACACCTGGGCCAGCTATGATGGCGTAGAACTGGTAGATGGTCTGCACGTGGAAAAGGCCATTGCTGAGAAGCGCTATCGTTCCGCCATGGCCGAGGAAAAAGTCCAGAGCTACATTATTAAAAACATGATAATGATTGATGTTAAAAGCTGGAAGGTTGGAGAAATTAACGGACTGGCGGTATACGAAATGGGTGAACATACCTTTGGCAAGCCGGTGAAAATAACCGCCAAGACCTTTATGGGTGAAAAGGGCCTGGTTAATATCGAGCGGGAAATCCGCATGAGTGGAAGCATTCATAGTAAAGGAGTACTTACTCTAAGTGGATACATGGGCGGTCAGTATGCGCAGGATAAACCGCTGACCCTTTCAGCCAGTCTCACCTTTGAACAGAGTTATTCGGGTATAGAAGGAGACAGTGCCTCCAGTGGAGTTGTACGCACTGTTGTCGAGTCTGGCGGATGTACCCATATACCAGGGCATAGCGGTTACCGGCTCGGTTAATCAAAACGGTGAGATTCAACCGGTGGGGGGAGTAAACCAGAAAATTGAGGGCTTCTTCCAGGTATGCAAGGAAAAAGGGTTGGATGGAAGCCAGGGGGTAATAATTCCCCGGCAAAACGTGGGGCAATTAATGTTAAGTGACGAGGTCATTACCGCCGTAAAGGAGCGGCAGTTTAATATCTGGGCGGTGGAGCATATTGACCAGGGTCTGGAAATACTGACCGGGCGGGAAAGTGGCCAAAGAAACTCGGCGGGTAACTTTCCCAGCGACAGCATCCACGACCGGGTGGATAAAAAACTGTCCGTCTGGAGCCAGAAAAGAAGCCCCGCGGGTCAGTACCCCCGCCGGGGGGGTGCTATCTACCGGACAAGGAGGAGAGGGTAGTGAAAAAAAAGGCTCCGGTAATTTTCCTTTGTCTGCTCCTGGTCCTGCCTTTGCTGGGTGGATGCGAAGGAATGGATTTCGGGCGCCTGTTGGCAAAGGATTCCGAGCAAGAAAAGCAACTCATGCATGTCCGTATTGTGTTCACCGATGGGGAATACACCGATACCTATGTGAAAACCCTGGGAATTGAAGAGGATAGTAAAGTATATGTGGGTGGCTCTTCCACTAATTATATGTACAATGCCCGGGGGCAGGTGGTAGGTGCATTTAACTACCAGCGCGTTCTATATATTACCATATTGACGGAAGAAAAGGCTGGAGTGGTAACCGAAGAGGTGGGGAAGAAACCATAGGGATTCCACAGCTGGCGCGGTTCGCGCGGGGGGAGAAGGAGGAAAAAAGACTTGCGTTTGCTGGGAAATATGGAGTTGTGGCTGCGCCGATTGGATGTAAGGCTGCGTCTTATCGTGGCTTTTACCCTGGTCGTGGGCATTGTAACCGGACTAATGGGCTTATATGCAACTGCGGTTATGGAAGACAAAATTACTGGTGCGGTTAGTGAAAAACTAAAGGATGATTCCTCGCTGGGCCTGGAGCTTCTTAATGCCTATTATCCCGGGGACTGGGAAATTCGGGATGGCTTTCTTTACAAAGGGGGAGCCCTCATGGAGGAAAACTATTATGCCGTAGACCGTATCGGCAAGTTAACCGGAGACTCGGTTACCATTTTTCGGGATGATGTGCGGGTGGCAACCAATGTCACCAGTGGCGACGAGCGCCTGATAGGTACCACCGCACCTGCCCGGGCTCGCATCCAGGTTCTGCAAAAGGGCAAACCCTATTCCGGGCACGATGATGTCATGGGAATTACCAGCCAAACCCTTTACCAGCCCATACACGACCGGGATGGCAAAGTTGTCGGTATCTGGTGTCTGGGTGTTCCTCAAACCGACTATGATGCCATGGTGGATAAGTTCCGTATCAATATGCTGGTCTGCTGTGCTCTGGGAATACTAATGGGCTTTGGGGCTGCCTGCCTGATTGCCTATTCGGTGTACCGGCCCCTGCAAAGGATAAAGGGGGCGGTGCAGCTGGCCAGTCAGGGAGACCTGCGCCAGAACTTACCGGTGCAACCAGATGACGAACCCGGCCAACTGGCGCGTACTATCAATACCATGCTGGAACGGATTTCCGGACTCATCCGCCGCAGTAGTAGTATTATCGCCAACGTAAACGAAGCCAGCGCTCAGCTCCTGGGCTGTTCCCAGCTCAGTGCCAATAACATGGAACAAATGGCGGTCAGAACCGGGGAGATGAAAGAAAGGGCCGTTTTACAGGCGGAGTTAACCGGGCAATCCCGGAAAGCCGTCGAGGAAATATCGGTAGCTATTCAGCAATTGGCGGAAAGCAGCCGGGAAGCATCTGACTCTGCTTTTAGTGCTACCGCCCGAGCCAGAGAAGGAGCGCGGCAGGTAAACCAGGCTATTAGCCAGATGACTACCCTGGGAAGGACAGTAAATTCCAGTGCCCGGGTGGTGGAAGGCTTGGGAATGCGCTCCCAGGAAATATCCCAAAAAGCTGCTTTGATTAATAACATAGCCAACCAAACCAATCGTCTGGCTCTGGATGCGGCAGTTGAAGCAGCTCAGTCGGGAGATCAGGCCATGGGCTTTGCCAGGGTTGCTGAGCATGTGCGTCAATTAGCGGAAGAATCAGCTCTGGCCGCCAAGCGGATTGCCTTTTTGGCAGAGGAGGTTGAGTCCGATGCCCAAAGGGCGGCAACGGCACTGCAGAGCGGTACCCGGCAGGCTAAAAATGGTGCGGAAGTGGTAGCCGCCACCGGTGAGGCTTTTAGTCAAATCATCCAGGCTATCAGTGCGGTAAACCTGCAGACCAGAGAGATTTCCCTGGCCAGTGAAAAGATGGCCGCCAACGCGGAGCAGGCCTTTGCTTCTATTCATCAGACGGCAGCTACCGCTGAAGAGAACTCCCGATTTGCCCTGGAGATTGCCCGCCTGGCAGCTGAGCAGATGGATGGAATACGGGAGATGAATGAGGTACTGGATAGTATGAATGGTATTGTTAGCAGTCTACAGGAGACTATAACCTACTTTAGAATAGATTCCGGAGCCGGTTCTGGATCTCTGAGCTGGAAATAGCTCTGGCCTCCTATCTTGCTCTTCAGATTTGCGGCCCGGTCTGCTAGTATTAAAGACAAGTAAGTCCAAGCGGGGAGGAGTCTTGGTAATGAACGGGAATGGGAGTGCCGCAGCAGCCAGGTGTTTGATGTGCGGAAAGACCTATCAGATTGCTGATGACCATAAGGACTACGAAAAACTGCAGGCCCAGGGGTCCAATGCCACCTTTATTTGTGACCAGTGCAATCATAAAGTACGTTATGAAACCGAGGAACAGAATAAGCCCAAAAAGCCCATGTAAGAGGAGAACATTTTGGAGAAACTGTATATCAAAGGACCGGGGGGGAGGTTGTCCGCCCTTCTTTTTACCCCTGAATCAGAGCTGCGCGCTTTGATAATAATTTGTCATGGTTTTAGGGGGGCCAAAGAGAACGGAGGCAAAATCTTTCCCTTTGCCAGGCGCCTTAACAATCTGGGGGCAGGGGTCCTGGCCTTTGACTTCTCCGGCAGCGGTGAAAGCGAAGGCGATTTTTCTACTATTACCTTAACCCGGCAGGCGGCAGACTTGCAATCAGTAATACAATACGCCCGCCAGCGTTTGCCAGCGCCGTTAATTTTGCTGGGACGCAGTTTTGGGGGAAGTACGGTACTGGCAGGAGCCGCAGGAACTTCCGGGATTGATGCCTATGTTTTCTGGTCCACCCCGGTGGACGTTGCAGAAACCTTTGGGCGAATACTGGGAGCCGATTATGGGCGAATGCAAGCCGGAGAGCAGGTTACCCTGAGCGATATGGGGGGGAGCTTCACCTTGCAGGCGGAACTGGTACAGGATTTTGGCCGCCATAATTTGCGGGAAAGGGCGGCAGCCTTGCAAGGAAAGCCGGTTATGGTTATCCACGGAGAGCAGGACGAAGTAGTAGATCCGGCCAATGCTGCCCTCTTGGCTACCCTGGCCGGTACCGAGGAACTGGTGGTGTTTCCCGGAGCAGACCATCGTTTTACGGACTTCACCCGGCAACGGGAGGACGTGACCCTGGAATGGCTGCAAAAAACCATTCCTTCCCAACGTAAGAGTATTGACAGCTTAAGGGGGAATAACCAATTAACCTTTCCCAGGTAGATTTTCACAGCCTGAATTCCACTATAACCTACCTGCGTAGCTTTGGTACCCTGGGGCCTCTGGTGGCCCTGGCGCTTTTCTTTGTGCAGGCCATTGCCCCGGTAGTTCCCTATATGATCCTGGCCGGTGCGGCCGGGGCAATCTTCGGCTATACTACAGGTTTCTTTCTGGCCTGGCTGGGCGCTCTGGCCGGAGCCTCCTGTCTCTTCCTGCTGGCCAAATACCTGGCCCGTGATTTCTTTGTCCGCCGTTTGCAGGACCGCTATAATTTTGACCTGGCTGGTCTGGAAGAGCGGAAGATGTTTCTGCTCATACTAATCTGCCGCATCTTTCCCGTGGTTCCCACTCCCATCATCAATATCGGTTCGGGAATCAGCGGCGTACCCACCCGTACTTTCTTTTTTGCTTCCGCCCTGGGGAAAATACCCTGGGCCATCATCTACGTAGCCCTGGGTGATTATTTTATCCAGAGCCAAAACCTTACTGCGACCCTCATGATCGTAGGCATCATCTTGCTCGTCTCTTTCTTCGGCATCAACCTGGCCCGTAAACACCTTTTGTAACAAGGCAGAGCTTCCTGCCAGGGAACAACATCCGCGTAGCAGGGGAATTAACCGCGAAAAAGCCGGGAACAAGGACAGTTCCCGGCTGTACTCGCAGTACTCGAATTGCTACTACCATCTGGCCCGTAAACACCTTTTCTAAACAGTAGTTATCAATATTCCACGGGGCTCTGATTAAGCCGAATTTCTGAAATGAACAAGGTGGTTCCAATTAGGTGGATAAAGAACAAACATTTACTAATTAAGTGGTGGAAATGTAACATTATCGGATTTTTATTGCATATCCTGGCCTTAAAATGTAATAATATTATTACAAAACCTTTACCTCTTTATCAAGTTCTCTAAGGGGGAATTCAAATGAAACGTCAAGCTCTGGCTCGGCGTATACGGGAATTGCGGGAGGCTCATAAAAAAACTCAGGAAGAAATGGCCGGGGTAGTGGGTATTTCTCGCCAGGCTTATATCCGCCTGGAAAAGGGTGCTCGGGAGATAGCCTTTGTGGAGATTGAGAAAATTGCTGATTACCTGGGCGTACCTTACACCGATATTACCGGGGTGGAGGAAGCGGAGGAACCTTCGTTAACAGCTATGTGCCGCAACCGGGGTTGTTCTGAGGATATGTTAAAGGTTTTCCAGCGGGTGGAAATGATACTGGGGGTATTCTCGGGTCAGGAACGGCTCTTTTACCGGGTGCGAGAAGGCGAAGAAAGGCAGGCAGAGCTTGATGGCAACCAGGCCTAAAAAGAGAAATTTCTTTGCTGTTCGGGAGGAGGCTGAGTTTCAGGCCAGCCAGGTGCGAGGCCAGTATCGCCTGGGCTATCGGGATATCGGAGATATATTCCGTTTTATGGAACAGGCTATGGGTTATCTCCTGATTCGTTATCCTTTTGGCGCGGAGGTCATGGAGGGCTTTGCCGCTCTCTACCAGGGTGAAAGGCTGGTGCTTACCAACTCATCCAAGATTCTGTCCCGGGAACGGTTCACCGCTGCCCATGAGATTGGACATCATATCTTTGATTTCCAGGACTCCGGCAGTGAGTTAATAGCGGATGAGCAGACCGGTTCGTTTGACACAAAAAATCTGGCCGAGTACCGGGCTGATTGTTTTGCTGTTGCTCTGCTCATGCCTCGGGAAGGGGTCAAAGATACCCTGTACGAACTGGGATTGAATGAGGGAACTTTAACTTATACTGATGTAGTTCGCCTGCAGTTACTGTTTGGGGTGAGCTATCGGGCTATGGTCAGACGATTGTCTGATTTAGACCGGATAGACCGGGAACAGGCTAATTATCTGTGCAAGTATTGGGAGGAAACCGGGGAAAATCTACATTGTTTGTTCCGCAGAGCCCAGGCGCCATCAACGGCTTTATTGGAACCCTCGGATCAGGTCTGGGTTCCTACCCGTTATTTGCGCTGTTTGGAGGCCAATTACGAAACCGGATT
>CAZLYH010000048.1:0-14817 GCA_964563775.1 uncultured Syntrophomonadaceae bacterium
GGTGCAGGGAGACGGGAAATCCATGTAACGGTAAGGCCCAGGAATTACAAAGCAGAGTATCGGCTTTTTCGACACTTTGGCATGGGGTGTCCAAAAAAAGCAGGGGTCCTTGCGGACCCCTGCGGTGATTTACCGGAAAAAGTTACTATTTCACTCTCTGCCAGATGGCGGCAGCGCCATGGCCGTGACCGATACACATGGACTCCACGATGTAGTCTACATCAGCGAAGTCGGGATCACGGAACATCTGGGTAATGTCGCAGGCGATGCGGGCGCCGGTGCAGGCCAGCGGATGGCCGATGGAAATTCCGGAACCCCAGACGTTCAGGCGATCCTTGGGCAGATTGAGGGTCTTCTGCACGTAACATGACTGGGAAGCGAAGGCTTCGTTGATTTCCCACAGACCAATTTGATCCTGGGTCATACCGGCTCTCTTCAGAGCCTTGGGAATAGCCAGAGCGGGGCCGATACCCATGATGTCGGGTTCCAGGCCGATAACTGCCCAGGAAACCATTTTCATAATCGGCTTTTTGCCCAGGGCTTTGGCACCTTCCGCGGTTGCCAGAACCACACCGGCGGCAGCATCATTGATCTGGGAGGAGTTGCCGGCGGTTACACTGGCGGCCTCGTCCTGCATGAAGACAGGAGCCATGGCAGCCAGGCTTTCCATGGTGGTTTCGGGGCGGACACCCTGGTCACGGGCTAATACAACTTCAACCACTTCGTCGCCCTTTTCGGCGGCTGCCTTGGCCAGATGGTCAGTAGCAACATAGTCCACCGCTCTGTTGTGGGGGTTGGTATTCTTGGCACTCTTGGCGGGAACCTTGGCCTGGACCGTAAAGGTTACCGGGCCGGCTTTGTCTTTAGCCTGGGCGGCAGCGCACTTCAGATGGGATTCCATGGAGAACTGATCCTGTTCTTCCCGGCTGATATTGAAGCGGCGGGCTACGATTTCTGCCGTGTAACCCATGTTAATAGCCATCATGTTCATATAGTTGCCCAGGTCGGGATGGACGTCAGCACCGGCACCCATGGGAATATGGGACATGTGCTGGCAGCCGCCGGCGATGGCAACATCGCCGCCCCAGCCGTTCATCATGGTGGCAATGGCAAACTGAATGGAGTTCAGGCCGGAGGCGCAGAAACGGTCTACGGTACATCCGGGAACATCATAGGAACCGTCGGAAAGGATCCAGGCCAGACGGCCGATATTCAGACCCGCTTCCATAAAAGCGTTGGCGGTAGCCGCCCATACCACGTCATCGATAATACCCTGTTTGGCTTTGTCTTCCAGACCGATTCTCTTTCTCAGTTCTTTGAAGACCATTGCGGATAGTTCATCAACGCGGACATTGGTGAACCAGGACTGTTTCCCTGCGCGGGCTACCGGAGTACGCGCAGCTTCTACTACGAATACGTCCTTCATCAAAAATCCCCCTTAAATCTTTTTTCTTTTCCACACTGCCTATTCCCTCTACGGACAAACCACTCACAGAAATCTATTCTACATAAGAGATGGTTTTCCTTCTTTGGCAGCCAACAAAAAGATCGATAAAAAAACGCAAAATTCTTTAAAGAGAACTATTTTTTGTGGTAAGGAGAGAAACAGAAAAGACAAAATCATAGTTTTTGCGGTCGGTCAACATATTCTCAGCGCTTTTCGCTAGCATATTCCATATTTTTCGTAAGGTTTGGAAGGATATATAATATAGTTGTCGAAATCGTTTCTGGGGAATTTGATAAGGGGATAGATATGCGCGAATATATTCTCTATGTCTTGCTTTTTTTTATTCCAATTGGTGCAGCTATGGTAGCCTTTCTTAAGCGAGAGGGATTGGCGAATAAGCATATCAATGTTGTGGTTGCCGTTTCCTTTTTTATAATAATTACCTTCCCCGTCGGCATGGAAAAATTGGGCAGCCTTTTGGCTCTGAGCCTTTACCTGATAGTTGTTTTTATAACAGCAGGATGGCTTTTCAAAGACCGCAACGCTGAATTTATGCAGCTGGGCCGGGAAAAATCCGGAACTGAATCCGCCGCAACTTTTATGGCTGCCACCAATCTAATGGAAAAACTGAATTCCGAACCAGAAGTTCCCTCCGAACTGGGTGCTTACATTGGGTATGCTCCCGGGGAAGGGAATGCAACAGAAAATGAGGCTCAGATGGTTTCAAATTTGCAGGCGATCCCTGAAGCAATGCGTGAGCACAGCGATGGAATCCAGGGTATGGAAGAACCTGCCGCGGCGCTAAATTCACCGCCCGAAGCAATGGGAGAAGCTGGTGAAGATGCGTTTCAGGAGGAAGTTGCCGCTCTTGCTCCGCTTGATATGCCAGGAGCGGTAGAAACTCCCGCCCTCCCCGAGGTGCTGGAGGAAGAGGCTGCAGAAGTGGGTATTATAGTGCCCGAAGAGGAGTTGCCGATTCCGGCAGAGCAAAATGACAATCCGGTTCCGAGCGAAGATGAAGGGGATTTGGTTCCGGAGACACCTGACCGGGAAACGGATACGGTTGAAGATTACGCCCCGATTACCCCGACAGGTTTTGATGAGCAGGTTCGGGTACAGCACAACGTAGCAATTCGCAGTGAGGAATCAGTATCAGCCGGGGAAGATGTCCGGGTCATGGAAAATATAAACAATGGCTTTAATCTTAAAGAGCAAGGACGCTTCCAGGAGGCGGCCGCCTGTTTCTTTGTCAGCTGGGATCGCACCCGGGACGAAGAGCTGAAATACTTGCTTACCCTTGAATTGATCGAACTCTATAAAGATACCGGTCAATATTCCGATGCCCTGCGGATCATAGAACGGTTTCTTGAAATGCGAGGCCATAAATTTGATATAATAAATAAGATTAAGCGTCAAAAGGAATTCTTGAGCGTACTGACGCAGGAGTTGAGTCGGCTGGGTCTGGATGGAACGCCGATATCCAGTGTGCCGCAATCGGCTCTTGCACAAGCGGAAAGGGCCGTTACCCCACACAGTCTTGCGAAGGGAGAAGTTAGGACATGAAGAAAAGCCAGGAGATTATAGGTCTTCCTGTTTTCTCCATACTGGATGGGAGGAAGATCGGACAGGTTAAGGACCTGGTACTGAATCCAGAAGAAGGGAAGCTGGATTTCATACTGGTCAGTAATGGCAGCTGGTATGTGGGGGCCAGAGTCTTGCCCTACAGAGCAATTTCTGGAATCGGGGAACATGCGGTAACCACTGACAGCGAAGCTATGCTAAGCAATATCAATGAAACTCTGGATGCCAGCAATCTTCTGGAACGAAACATAGAAATCAAAGGGAACCGCGTATTAACCAACCGCGGAAACCTTATCGGGGTTATTTCTGAATACGAGATTGATGAAAACACCGGGCGAATTACCAGGATTGAATATAAGACGGCCCAGGATGAGAGCAAGGTGGAGGGCATCACCGCTGACCGTATTCTGACTTACGGGGCGGATGTAGTAGTAGTAAGGGAAGGCCAGGATAGTCCCTCTCCAGCACCCGCGGCGGCGGAACCCACCCCACCAACCACAGCGGATGATCAGCCGCTTGAAAGCGAGGGAGCGGCACTCTTTAAGCAGCGGCAGCGTCAGTTTATGCTGGGTAAAACCGTAGTGCAAGATATTCGCAATGGCGGAGACAATCCCATTATTACTCAGGGAACCGTTGTAACTGAGGAAATAATCGATCTGGCTGAACAGCATAACAAATTTGTGGAACTCTCCCAGTGTGTAAAATAAATAATTAATTTTTGAGGCGTAGTTTATGACGGACTCTGCAAAATGGATGGCCCGGGTGGTAGTAACAGCGGTTGTGGCAGTAGTTGCAACCGTCTTTCTTGTCTCGGTAGCTCTGGCCAGTCGGGATACTAAAATTTACCCTTCCAATGTATACGTGGGCGACATTTGTCTGTCCGGCTTGACAGAGGAGCAGGCCCGGGAAAAACTCTCCCGGGAAATACCCGCCAAGTGGGGAGAAGGAATTACCCTGGTGGTGGGGCAAAGTTCTGTAACTATTCCCTGGCGAGAAATAGACGCCAGTTATGATATTCCTGCTACTCTGGAACGGGTGGAGGAAGGTCTCTCTCCACGTCATGGCCTGGTGGCTCTTTTTTATCACAGCATTATCCGCGGCCAATCGCAGCGTTTTAACCCGGTGGTAAGCTGGGATGAACGAGCTTTGGAGAGCCAGTTGCAGCAAATCAAAGCCAAGTACGATCGACCGGCCACGGATGCCCGCATCACCTGCCAGGCTGATTTCTTGCAGTACGTGCCACATAGTAACGGTTATTCCTTGAATATCCCTGAAAGCCGGACAGGAATCATCCAGTCGCTCCAGAACGGCAGATTGAATCCGATTCAACTAAACGGGCAGGAGATTGTACCCCGCATTAAACTGCAAGATATAAAAGACATCAAGGATTTGCTGTCCGCAGCCATGAAAAATATTCCCGACGGAGGACGGGAGGCGCTGGTCCTGCCGGTTAACCGCATTAACGGTGTTATTGTGTTGCCCGGGGAAGGATTTACAGTCAGTGAGCTTTGCCGGGGCGTGGCCCCTTCCCGGGAGAGAGTAGTGAAAGCCGAAAAGGGAAATGGGGAAATCCCGGGGGAAAGATTCGTGGCTCCGGTACTGGAGCAGGCTTGCCAGCAGGTGAAACTGGATAAAACGGGCCAACCGATACGTTACTGGAACAATGGTGAACACCCCTTGCTAATCGCATCAGAACTGGAAGGGAACCACCTGGCGGTTCGCATTTATGGGGTACAGACCGAGGCTGGCAAGGAAATTAAGATAATTACCGAAGCAGAAACCATCTCGCCTTCGGTTCGGGTGGAAGAAGACCGCAAACTTGCTCCGGGAACCAGAATTATGGGGCAGGAAGGCAAGAGTGGGCAGGTGGTCAGAAGCTTCGAGGTGATTACCCGGCAGGGAAAGATAGTGGAAAAAAATCTGCTCAGTGAAGATTATCATCCCCCTACTGATACAGTGATTCAGGTAGGACCAAAGCAGACCGATAAATAAAACAGTACGGCTGCTGCCTGCGAAACTTGCCTGACCATGATATAATGAAAGCGAACATATTACCGAGGAGGCTTAGGAATGGAGGAATTATCCAAACTGGTTAAAGCAGATCTATGGCGAACCTTGTTATGGGCGCTCATCGCCGTTGGCATTGCTGGAGCGGTCTATTACTTGGTGTGGTAGACTTTTTCGTATTCGGAATTGGATAACAATTACTTACCCCGGCTTATTCTGAGTCGGGGTAGTTTTATGGGCAGGTAAAGAGGGAGATACTAGCATTACACAGCTACCGCATCACACCTGGTCAGTTATCTTTTACGCTAAGCGGGAGTCTTTTGGGGGGACAGGTGTCATTTTTTTCTGAAGAAGATTATTGACATCATTTTCCCGGTCGGCTATACTCTTCCTAGATACCCGAGGGGGGTATGCGATAATTGTGGTAGAAAAAAAAGCAGTGCAACGAGATCTTGTCTTGCGCCTGCGCCGCATCGAGGGCCAGGTAAGGGGTGTACAGCGTATGATCGAGGAAGAGGCGGACTGTAATGAAATCATTACCCAGGTTGCCGCCATCAAGTCCGCGATGAACAAGGTGGGCATCCTCGTTTTTGAAAACCATGCCCAGGACTGTATTCTCCAGGCCTTTGAAGAGGGGCGGGAAGACGAGAAATTCAAGGAGTTAATCGCCATGATGGAAAGGCTGGTCAAGTAGCCCAATTTTGAAGGAGGGAAAGCAATGTCAAGCGTAGTAACCCTGGATAGCAACAACTGGGAACAAGAGGTTTTACAGGCCGACAAGCCGGTGTTGGTTGACTTCTGGGCGGCCTGGTGCGGGCCCTGCAAAATGGTGGGGCCGGTAGTCGAGAGCCTGGCGGAGGAAAACGCCGGAAAGATTGCTGTGGGCAAGGTAAATGTTGATGAAAATCGGGATCTGGCTGTCAAATATGGGGTCCGTGGCATCCCCACCCTGGCCTTCTTTCAGGATGGGCAAGAGGTAAAAAGGATTGTGGGGGCCCAGGGAAAAGCTCAGCTGCAAAAAGCAATAGATGAAGTCATAGGATAAAACATAAGTGCCGGCCTCGGGGCCGGCCTTATTATTTGGGGAGTCGGGCCAGGAATGCCTGGATTTTTTTTTCGTAACCTTCCGTACTCGGATGGTAAAAGCTATCATTCTGGTGCTCTTCGGGAAGATACTGCTGGCTCACATAGCCCCCAAATGACGGGGGATACTTATACCCCTGACCATGCCCCAGCAGTTTCCCGGCCTGGGAATGAGAGGTGTCAGCCAAATGCAGGGGGACTTTTATGGATTTACTCTGCCGTACGGCAGCCATAGCTTCGTTTATGGCTGTTTTGCTGCTGTTGCTTTTGGGTGCCGTGGCCAGGTAAATAGTGGCTTCGGCCAGCGGGATACGGGCCTCGGGCAGGCCCACAAATTGAACCGCATGGGCAGCCGAAGTAGCCATGGTCAGGGCGAAAGGGTCGGCCAGGCCGATATCCTCGGCGGCATGAACAATCAGGCGGCGGGCAATAAATCGGGGGTCCTCCCCACCTTCCAGCATGGCTGCCAGCCAAAAGAGGGCTGCGTCCGGGTCGGAACCACGTATGCTTTTGATGAAGGCGGAGATAGTGTCATAATGATAATCCCCGCTGCGGTCGTATTTTACCAGCGGCTTCATGGTAACGCGGGTCAGCAGTTCGTGGTCTATGGTGAGGCGCCCATCGGGGGGGAGAAACGAGTTTACGACTGCTTCCAGAATATTTAGAGCCATGCGGGCATCGCCTTTGCAAATGCGGGCAATCTCCTCCCGGGCTTCATCTTCCAGGCTGATATCATATTGTCCCAGCCCGCGCTGGGCATCGTGCAAAGCCTGTTCCAGGATAGAATGGAGGGCGGCCTCGTCAAGTGTCTCCAGAACATAAAGCTTAATTCGCGATAACAGGGCATTATTCAGCTCATAAAGGGGGTTTTCGGTGGTGGCCCCGATAAGGGTCAGGGTTCCATCTTCCACGAAGGGGAGCAAGACATCCTGCTGGCTTTTGTTAAAGCGATGAATCTCGTCAACAAAAAGGATGGTCCGTATGCGGTCAAATTTGTATCGCTCTTTGGCCTCGGCGGCAATGCGCTTGATGTCATTTACGCCAGCAGTCACCGGAGAAACCGACTCGAAATGGGAGCTGGTCATAGCGGCAATAATCTGAGCAATACTGGTCTTGCCGGTTCCCGGCGGGCCGTAGAGCACCAGGGAATGAAGCTGGTCCTTGTCAATAGCCTTGCGCAAAGGGGTTCCCGGACCCACCACCCGGGCCTGGCCCTGCAACTCATCCAGGTTGCGGGGACGCATACGGTAGGCCAGCGGAGCAATGGAACCACTGCGGGCCGGGTTGCTTAAATCAAACAGGTCCACTATATCACCCTCTGGTCATTATTAAGGAAAACCACATGCTCCGTCAAAAACTCCTGCATATTTATGCATCCAAATAGGGTTGTTGCAGTGGAATCACCCTTATATTTTAAAGCCAGATAAGAGCGGTGTCAAAAAGGGGCACCGATATCCAAACTTGATTCTGCCGCTGGGGAATGCTATAAAACGAATACAGGTGATGCTACCAAGGAGTAAAAGGAGTATATAAAAGCGTGAAAGTAGCGGTTTTAATGAGTGGGGGGGTAGACAGTTCTGTCGCCGTCCACCTTCTGCAACAGCAGGGTCATGAGGTACTGGGTATTACCATGATTAACTGGGAGGAGAGTCCCGCCGTTAAGGCGGAGCAGGCGGCCCGGGTCCTGGGTATTCCCCACCGGGTGGTGGATCTGAGAGCCCGTTTTCAGGAAAATGTAGTGGCTCCATTCTGTCACATCTATGCCAGCGGGAGGACTCCCAATCCCTGTGTGCTCTGCAACCGTAGTATCAAATTCGGGGAATTGCTGCAGGAAGCGCTGCGGCAGGGATGCGAAAAGGTAGCTACCGGTCATTATGTCCGAGTAGAACATGATTCAGCAACCGGACGCTATCTGCTGCGCCGGGGAGTAGATAAACGTAAAGATCAAAGCTATTTCCTGTATATACTGAGCCAGGAACAATTGGCCCATTGTGTTTTCCCGCTGGGGGAATACCAGAAAAGCCAGGTGAAAAAAATAGCCGGCAGCCTCGGTTTACCGGCTGCTCAGGGTCCAGAAAGTCAGGAGATTTGTTTTATTCAAGGGGACTACCGGGACTTTCTGCGAGACCGTGTCGATTACCGCCCTGGAGAGATTGTTAATCGCCAGGGGGAGGTCCTGGGGAGACACCGGGGTCTGCCTTTTTACACGGTGGGGCAACGCCGCGGTCTGGGCTTGGCAGCGGGAAAACCGATTTATGTGGTGGATATGGACTTGACGCGTAACCGGTTGGTTGTCGATGAGGAAGAGCAACTTCTGGCTACCGCCCTGCTGGCGGAAGACAATAATTTTATTATGATCGATGGTTTGGAAGGTCCCCGGCAGGTACAGGCCAAAATCCGCTATCAGGCCTCTCCAGCGGCGGCAACACTCTTCCCATGGGAAAACGGAACCAAGGTCGTTTTTGCCAAGCCCCAGCGGGCCATAACCCCGGGACAGGCGGTGGTTTACTACCAGGATGATTATGTCCTGGGAGGGGGCACTATTGTCTCAGCAATGAAGAACGGGGATACAGCTGTGTAGAGTTCAGGTTATTTTGACACAAGGGGACGTTTTTGCTGTGTCACTGCAAAGGCAATAAGGACACAAGGAAAACGTCCCCTTGTGTCCTTATTGCATCTAAATTGGGTGCATTTTTTTAACCCGGCACGGGGAGAATAGCCTTCAGGAGGAAGGTTCGTGAAGCTGCGCAGACTACAGGAAATGCCGGTATTCGATACCCACCAGGCCCGAGTAGTGGCGCGGGTGGACCGGGCGGTGCTGGGTGATAGTTTTGATCTGGCCTACCTGGTGGTAGAGCGGGAGGACGGAAGCCCGGGTATGATCTCGGCGCGGGACTTCTCTCTGGGTGACGACGCCGTAAGCATTGATAACCAGGAACGGATTAAATCCTACGCGTGTGGGGAAGAATTATCCATGTACCAGAAAAAAGTAGGCGACCTGGTTTATGCTGGCGATGGAAGTGAGCTGGGGGTGGTGACCGATTTTGTTCTTTCCCCGGAAACAGGAGTGGTAACTGCTGTGGAAATCTCCAGCGGCGCTATTCGGGATCTCCTGGAAGGACGGAGGGAAGTACCCCTGGAGTGCGTTGATTGGAAGACTGCTGTAAGTGCCATGGTCAGCCCGGAAGGGAGCGATGCATTTGATCATTAGGTGCCCGGTTTGTGGCGGTATTCAGGTTGGGAAAGTGGGGAGTGAGCAGTTTTACTGCTGGAATTGCTTCCTGGAGTTTAACTTTAATAAAGGACGGGTAAACCTTTACGAGGTGGCCGAAGACGGCAGCCTGGTTTCCATGGACCAGACTTCTAATCTTCTCTAGAAAGGAGGGCTGGAAATTGCAGGATTACTGGAACGGGTTTTTTATGGGATTTCTGCTGGGGGCGGCTGCGGGAATTATTTATCTGTCTTCCCCGGCACAGGTCAAAGACAGTGGCCAGCGGGTACGCGCTCAGGTTAGGAAGATGGGTAATGCCCTGGAAGAGGCTGGTCGGGAAGTCAGCCAACGGGTAACAAGGCAGGCCTAAAAATGCAGTGGAATACCAGAAGAATAGTTCATTATGCGTTTTTTGTATTGGTGGTTGCGGCCATCATCTATTTTTTGTATGCAGTGCGGGAGGTACTGCTGGTCTTTTTTCTGGGCGGCCTGCTCGCCTATCTGCTTTTCCGTCCGGTATTATGGATTGAAAAACGCGGACTTAAACGGACCTGGGCTATTCTGGTCCTCTACCTTCTGGTTGCCGGGGTGGTGGGAGCAGTTCTGGCATTTGCGGTACCTGCTACCGTAAGAGAACTGACTGAACTGGCCCAGGCCTATCCTCGCTATGCCCGACAAGCCCAGGATATCGCCGGTCGTATTGAAGAAATGCAGATGCCCCTGCAGCTGAACCAGGTCATCAGGGAAAACCTGGGCCGGGTTGAGACAACTATTTATGATTGGCTCAGTGCCTTTCTCGGTCAGTTCTATAATTTCCTGGGTAAGATTTTTGCCATTATTTTCTCCCCTATTCTGGCTTTCTATATTCTTAATGATTGGGAAAAGATTCGCGACGCCATTCTCAACCTCTTATCTCCCCATGGCCGGCGAGAAGCCTCCGGCCTTTTTCGTCAAGTAGACACGGTACTGATTGAGTTTATTAAAGGGCACCTGACGGTGGCTCTGTTTGTGGGGACTGCTACCGGTGTAGCTGCGCTCTTCTTTAGGGTGAAGTTCCCTTTCCTTATTGGCATCCTGGCCGGGGTCACTAATTTAGTGCCCTATTTTGGCCCCTTCCTGGGGGGGATACCCGCCGTGGGCATTGCTCTGTCCCAGTCCTTTCGCACAGCTCTCTTTATGGCCTCCGCCATTCTGGTTATCCAACAGGTGGAAAGTAATCTGGTTACGCCCAAAATTATCGGTGACCGGTTGGGCATGCACCCTCTGTTGATTGTCTTCGCCCTCCTGGCCGGGGGCAAGCTAATGGGAATCTGGGGGATGCTCTTCGCCGTACCGATCGCCGCAGTCCTGAAGGTTTTCTTTTCCTGGGCTTTCCTGAAAGCGGTGGAATGGGGAGGAGAGACCTAACTCTTTCACCGGGTTGTATGTCGTTTATTGCCAATATTCGGGGGATTTATTGACAGCAACCGCTTTATAACTGAAAATAGACTGGTAAGCTAACCCGGAAAAGAGGAGGCCTTCCCGTGTGGAGTAGTAATGAGATTCGGGGTCTTTTTTTAAAATACTTTGAGGAGCGGGGACATACAGTGGTGGAAAGCTCATCACTGGTTCCGGTAAACGACCCCACCTTGCTTTTTACCAATGCCGGCATGAATCAGTTCAAGGATGTTTTCCTGGGAATAGATAAAAGGAATTACGTGCGCGCTACCACTTCCCAGAAGTGTGTACGCGCCGGTGGAAAACATAACGACTTGGATACGGTAGGGCGTACTGCCCGACATCATACTTTTTTTGAAATGCTGGGGAACTTTTCTTTTGGAGACTATTTTAAAGGCGAAGCCATCGGCTATGCCTGGGGGTTCCTTACCGAGGTGGTGAACCTGCCCAAGGAGAGGCTCTGGGTAACTATTTACGAAGAAGATGATGAAGCCGACCAGCTCTGGCGGAAAGTAACCGATGCCAACCCGGAGCGGATTGTTCGCATGGGGGAAAAGGACAACTTCTGGAGCATGGGCGACACCGGACCTTGCGGTCCCTGTAGCGAAATTCACTACGATCGCGGCGAGGCCTATTCCTGTGGGCCGGATTGCGGTTTGGGCAGGTGCGATTGTGACCGCTGGCTGGAAGTGTGGAACCTGGTTTTCATGCAATATGACCGAGATCAGGACGGGAAACTGACCCCCTTGCCCCGGCCCAGTATTGATACCGGCATGGGCCTGGAGCGGCTGGCTTCTTTGCTGCAGGGGGTGGACAGCAACTTTGAAACCGACCTGTTTATTCCTTTGATACAGGCCGTGGAACAACTCACCGGGCAGAAGTATGAGCCGGGGGAAAAAGGCTTTCCCTTTCGGGTCATAGCTGATCATAGCCGGGCCTGTACCTTTTTGATTGCCGACGGGGTCCTGCCCAGCAACGATGGGCGGGGATATGTGCTGCGACGCATCCTCAGGCGGGCCCTGCGTTTCGGGCGCAGACTGGGAATCGAAGGGGCGTTTCTCTACCAGATGGTAGAGGTGGTCTGCCAAATCATGGGTGAGGCCTACCCCTACCTGCTGGAAAAAAAGGACTTTGTACAAGAAGTCATCCGCCTGGAGGAAGAGCGCTTTCTGACCACTTTGAACGATGGATTAAAAAGAGCCGAAGAAATAATCGCCGCGGCCAAAATCACCGGGAAAGGGATGATCCCCGGCGAGGATGTCTTTGTACTTTATGATACTTATGGATTTCCCCTGGATTTGAGTGAAGACCTGGCCGAAGAGAACGGTCTGGAAGTGGACCGGGATGGTTTCAACCGGCAAATGGAGGAACAGCGCCGCCGCGCTCGTGGTGCCGGCAAGGGGGAAAATGCTTTTGCGCGGGAAGTGCTCCTTTCCGAATTGCTTGCTGATATCAAAAAGACCCAGTTCTCCGGCTATGATACTTTTACAGATACTTCGCGCATCCTGGCACTAATCCAGGATGACCAGCTTTTGGACAAGGCCAACGGAGGAGAGGTCCTGGTGGTTACTGCCAGTACTCCTTTTTATGCGGAAAGTGGGGGGCAGATAGCCGACCGGGGAGTTATAAAGGGGAAAAAGGGAATTATAGCCGTTGAGGAAGTTCACCGGGTATCGGGATGGATTATCCACGTCGGGCAGTTGGAGGGAACCATCAAGAAGGGTGATAACGTCGAATTAAGTATAGACGATCAACAGAGGATGGATACGGCCCGGCATCATTCCGCAACCCATCTTTTACATCGGGCCCTGCGCTCTGTATTGGGAGAACATGCTCAGCAAAAGGGCTCACTGGTAGAACCCGGGCGGTTACGTTTTGACTTTTCTCACTTGGCTTCGCTGACCGAGGAAGAATTGGCGGCGATTGAGCTACAGGTCAACCAGGCCATATGGCAGGCCTATGCGGTAGAAACCCGGATTACCAGCCTGGAGAAGGCACGGGAAATGGGAGCTATGGCGCTGTTCGGGGAAAAATACGGGGATGAAGTCCGCGTGGTACAGATGGGTGATTACAGCCGCGAACTGTGCGGGGGAACCCATGTTAGGAATACCGGAGAAATCGGGCTGTTCAAGATCGTCAGTGAAGGCAGTATAGGCTCAGGTCTGAGAAGAATTGAAGCCCTTGCCGGAAGAGCAGCTTTGGACTATATCAACCAAATGGAACGCAGCCTGAAAGAACTGGCTGTCAGCCTGAAAAGCGCACCAGGCGATGTTCCGCGCAAGGTAGAAGGCTTAAACCGTTTGCTCAGGGAGAAGGAAAAGGAAATAGAGCGGTTAAAAGCCGAATTAAACAGTGAATCCAGCCAGGATCTTATCTCTACCGCCGAAGATTATTCGGGAGTAAAGGTTCTGATTGCTGCCACCCGCAGCAG
Organism: uncultured Syntrophomonadaceae bacterium; assembly: GCA_964563775.1. GTDB lineage: Bacteria > Bacillota > Syntrophomonadia > Syntrophomonadales > Syntrophomonadaceae > CAZLYH01. The sequence continues at coordinate 13,199 of CAZLYH010000048.1, forward strand.
TGATGCTGGCTCTCTGCGTCAGCACGCGGAGATGCTCAAAGATAAATTAGGAAGTTCGGTTGTGCTGCTAGGTGCGGTTATTGACGATAAAGTGTCTTTGATATGTTTTGTCAGCAAGGATCTGACCGGGCGGGGGTTACATGCCGGAAAAATTGTCTCCGCTGCCGCCCGGGTAGTAGGAGGCGGTGGCGGGGGCCGCCCCGACATGGCCCAGGCAGGGGGAAAAGATCCCGCCCGATTGGCGGAGGCATTGGCTACCGCGCGTGAATGGGTGGAAAATACTCTGCAAGGATCGCTTAAAGCATAAAGTCACGCGTTAGACCTGCAAAGGAGGTGTTGCTATGCCACAGGGACCCGATGAGACCGTGAGTTTCAAGTTGGAGAAGGATAACGAAAAAACCGTGCAAAATGTTCTCCAGTCTGTTTATCAGGCTCTGGAAGAAAAGGGCTATAACCCGATCAATCAGCTGGTGGGTTATATGATTTCCGGAGACCCGGCATACATAACCAGTCACAATGAGGCGCGCAGCCTGATTTGTAAGGTGGACCGGGATGAGATCATGGAGATTCTATTAAAAAATTATCTGCAGCGCCAATAGCGCCCCATCATTTACCAGTTTAGGGAGAAGTTTTTGTGCGAATAATGGGCTTAGACGTGGGAGAAAAAAGGATTGGAATTGCCCTCAGTGATCCGCTCGGCTGGACAGCGCAGGGCTATTCGGTTCTGGAACGCAAGGGGAACCAGGCAGATATGGACTATCTGCAGAAAGTGTGCCGTGAAAACGAAGTGAATAAGATTGTCATGGGTCTGCCCCTCAATATGGATGGCAGTGCCGGACCAAAGGTAAGGGAAATCAGGGATTTTGCCGCCCGGGTGGAAAAGGCCCTGGGTCTCCACGTTGAATTCTGGGATGAACGCTTAACCACCCGGGAAGCAGAACGTATTCTGCTGGAGGCAGACATGTCCCGAGCCCGCCGTAAAAAAGTGGTGGACAAACTGGCTGCTGTAACCATTTTGCAGAGCTATTTGGACCGGAACAGTGGGAGCCAGTCACGTTGACAAAGCACTTCCCAGCATATTAGAATGGCTTTAGTTTTTGGAAAGAGGTGGCATGATGGACAACGAAGAAATGTTTGATGAAGAGTTGGCGGTCCTGGTTCTGGTGGATGAGGATGGTGTTGAACACCAGTTTGAACTCCTGGCCGAGCTGGAAATAGAAAACGAGAACTACCGGGTCCTGGTTCCCTTCCAGGAAGAGGAAGAGGAAGAGGAAGACCTGGAAGAATTCGAGGTAGAAGTGGTTATCCTCAAGGTAGTTTATGATGAGGAAGGCAACGAATTCTTGAGCGATATTGAAGATGACGCCGAGTGGGAAATGGTTGCGGATGCATGGCAGGAGCTGGTGGAGAACGAACAGTTTTAGCTGTAAACAGGGAGAGGCTTTCGGGCCTCTTTTTTTTATAAGGGAAGGGACAAGGGAGCCTTCCGATTCCACTAATAAAATTAATAATGCCCTGGTTTGAATGCATAAATATTCCGTCGCCAAGACTTCGCATGGGGAATACCAGCTGCTCGTCTCGCTGCTCCAGGGGACGTTCCCATTCGCATCCTTGCGAAA